>JACVXV010000019.1 GCA_015661205.1 Candidatus Brocadiaceae bacterium | reverse complement strand
CCTCTGCAGGCCGTATATACCACAAACCAAGCCGTACTCCTCTTTATCAACAATTTTCTGTCAAACAAATTTTAAAATATTTTCACTGAATAGTTACCGTATCCGTAGCTATCTCTCAACCTGCCGAAAACAAGCTATAAATGTAAGCCAGGCTTTACAGAGGCTATTTCGCGGCGAAGTGCCTGTCTTTGCTGGCTAGCAGCAATTGTATTTGAAAATACGCTGAGTAGTTACATTACATTCTTTTCGCTCAGAGGTAAAAACAGTAACTATTTTATCCGCTAGATCAATTAACTTATCATACGTTTTCTTTTTGTTTGCATCTTTGTTTGTACCCTATTATAGCGACGTAAGCCTCCTTTAAATAATCAACATCCTTGAGTGAAAACTGCATAAGTGGCGCTATTAGGTATATTTTATGACTTGCGTTAGCTATTTTTTCCTTTATCTTTTGATGTATAGTTTCTCGAGTTACCGGGCAAAACGTAACATTGCCACCTTTTGATGTCCGTACGATGTGATGTCCTGTAATAAAACCAATAACTTTATTTTGACACTGTTGACCTGAATTGTGATTTATTGAAGAAATTAAATTTTCAAGTGGATATTCTGTATCATTCCACTCAGTAGCAACTAGCTTAGAATCTATTTGGCCTGGCAACAAAAAACAATCAATAGCCATTTTCGAATCATCATCGGATGGGTTTTCTTTGCAAATTTTCATTAAATATTGTGCACCAGGAATATTATTTGTAATAATCGTTACATGCTTTTTCCACATTTCCCGTGATATTTTATCCTCTAAATGCCGTGTTATTTCTGGGAAAAGTGCAAACATCATTGTGCCTGATTCTATAACCAAGTAATATCTTGTGTTTCCATTTGCATATTTAATTGTTTTATCCAATTCCTCAATCACTCTTTTGGCAATAGCTTTCTTTTCAAAATAAAAATGTTTAAATCTTTTGCCAAAAATTGATGCTGAAAAAGCGGCACCCATTTCATCCATGTACCGACCAAACCAATCGGGCGTTTCTATTAACGCCTGAGAAATCTTAATAGCGATATCGTTAGTGCGTATCCTGATTAACTCGAATTCCTTCTTTTTGATAGCGAATTCCTGATCTGCTTTTTGTTTATCAAGTTTTGCCAATTCCAATTTATACGGATATATTCTTACCGTATAATATAATGCAGTAAAACCAATTAAGGCAGCAATAAGAGGCGTCATAAGAGGAGCAGTGTTTTTTGAAAAATCATTACCTTTGCACGCCATTATAAACATAAAAATGAGCAAACCAAAAATGATTACACCAAATACTACCAGAACTAAACAGGTTCAGGTTGTAGAATTATCTTTGTACTTCTTCTTAGTATGCTCAAACCAGTTACACATTTTTCAATCCTCCTAATCAATTGTTTCAACATCAACCATCAATACAAATCGTTCTATATCTTTGATGTTACAATCACCCGGACATGGCGTAAGCAAGTTAGCAACGCCGCACGCCACTCCAAGTCGAAGGATATCTGGGAAATCCCGATTTTCTAGATATCCTGTAGCGAAACCGGCGGCTAATGCGTCTCCTGAACCCTTGTAAATAGCAGGGATATTTCCCTTGTCTTTATCAACAAAGGCCTTCCATGTTGTATCACAGCCGTTTTTTATTACGATAATTCCTTCTGCACCTTGAGACTCCACTACCAGTTGTGTGCCGGATTTCATAATTAGTTTGGTGGCGTCAATGATTTCCAATTCGGTTCTTAATGCCTTTCCCGTTACATATTCGAGTTCGTCAAGGTTTGGTTTGGCCATAAACGGCTTTCCTTTTAGTCCTTCCCGTAAAAATTCTCCGCTGGAGTCCAGGATTGTCAAGGCATTCTTATCATGGCAAACGTGAATAAGTTCTTTATAGAAAGATGCCGGGATTCCATCAGGTAAACTTCCCGAAAGGATGACGACGTCGTTAGTTTTAATATGGTCTTTAAAAGAAGTCTTGAATTTTCCAGGTCAGTGTTTGAAACTTCATATCCCGGATTGATAATATGCGTTAATGTGTTTTGCTCCGGGTCAACAATGCTTATATTTCTTCTTGTTTCGCCGTCAACAACGGTCAACTGCACGCTACAAAGAGCGGAATCCAATGTATTGAACAAGTTTAATGAGGCGCGTCCTACGAACCCCAGCGCCACCACTTTTTTGCCTAATGCGATTAACGTTCTGGTAACATTAATGCCTTTGCCTGCGGGGAAAATCTGCGCGCTTTTAGACCTGTACATTTTTCCCGACCGAAAAGATGGTACTTCAAGGACGTGATCAATTGCCGTATTTAAGGTTACCGTTATTATTTTCCGCATACCGTACCAATATCTTTAATGACAGGACGTAAAATCTGTTTATTCGTGTTTTTGATTTAACAGTGTACAACGTTTGCTAAAGTATTCAATTCCTCAAGAAACGCGTTGCTTTTATGTACGTATTCCATTATTTCATTGTGTATGTTTTCTGTTTGAAAAGTCGTCCGGTCTGGTCTTAAACGTTGCAAAATTGATTCAATCATGCTTCTTCTTTCTTTTTCATATTTGCTTAAAATGAGACATGCGCCACTTGTATCATTTTCCGACTCTTCAACTAAACAGAGTAATTCTTTCACGAGATTAAATTCCAGATACTTTAAATCTTTTATTGTTCTAAAAAAGACGTTTTTTAGAGGGGGAAGAGGGGGTTCTTCATCCAGCGGGTTTTCGGAATAATATGTTTGTATCCGGAGTACATAGTATAATTTAAAAGTAATACTTGCCCATTCACGCATGAATTTTACTATGAATTCAACATTTTCATCTACATAGGAAATAATTTTGTAGTTCTGTGAATTAAAGTCAAATTCACCCAGGATTGTTTTCCCGGTGCTTTCTTCTGCCCGCCTTACTAAGGGACTTGGAAATTATTAATATACCTGTTATAATATCTTTATGCTTTGCCATCAAAGGAGGATATGGGCATGAAGACATCAGTTTTGATTCAGAATGGAGTGACAACTTCAACGGTTGATTTGATTTTCCGTCTGGTGAAATTAATCCCCTGGCCGGATCAGAGGCGCGCAATGGGGGATGTAACATTGTCTCTTTTGAAAGGCAGACATCGTATCGCAGAAGAAGTCTTCGGGTGGAATAGGAACACGGTAGCATTGGGCGTTCGTGAATTTCAAAGCGGCATTTCTTGTGTTAACAATATCGCAAATCGTAAAAAACCGAAAGCAGAAGAAAAGGAACCCGAGCTGTTGGATGATATTCATGTGATTATGAATCCTCAGAGCCAAGCCGATTCGCATCTTCGGAATACGCTGTTGTATACCAATATGACAGCACAAGCGGTCTACGCTAGCTTACGCAAGATGGGATGGTCAAAGAAGACTTTGCCGACGGTGAGAACGATATCCAACATTCTGGAACGTCATAATTATCGCTTGCGTACGGTTGCGAAAACCAAGGTTCAAAAAAAACGAGTTCACCGATGCAATCTTTGAAAATGTCTGGAAGATAAACGCACAGGCGGATGAAAATGCGGAGATGCTGCGAGTCAGCGTAGATACAAAAGCAACCGTGCCTGTAGGTGAATACTCCCGCGACGGACAGTCTCGCTGCCTTAAACCGGTTGCGGCATTAGACCATGATATGCATCCCATGGAGAAATTGACGCCTGGCGGTATCCTGGAAGCGGTTTCTGGTCAAGCATTTCTCTTCTTTACCGACAGTCGCAAAACCAGTGATTTTATCGTTGATGGTCTTCATGCTTGGTGGCAGTCAAGAAGACGCAAATATAACAGGGTAAAGCAGCTTGTAATCAATATGGATAACGGGCCTGAGTGTAGTGGGAGGCGCAGTCAATTTCTGTACCGCATGACAGAGTTTGCGGATAGAACAGGCCTCAGCGTTCGACTCGTCTACTATCCGCCGTATCACAGCAAGTACAATGCGATTGAACGCTATTGGGCAGGTCTGGAAAAATCATGGAATGGTTATTTGCTGAATACGGTGAGTGTCGTGCTCCAACGAGCAGGGAACTTCTGCTGGAAAGGGATGAAATCTATTGTCAGGTTGTTTGATGTTGTCTATGAAAAGGGGGTCACAGTGAGTGGAGAAGATCGAGCGCAACTTGAGGAGCGCTTGCATCGAGATCCCGATCTTCCGTTCTGGGATATTACCATTTATCCTAAAGCGGTATTTTAGCATTTTCTATATCCCTAAATTTACAAAAGGATGCCCCGCTTCAATTCTTAATTCCTTAAAAACGGCAGATACCAGTTCTATAATATCCTCGTTTTCCAAAAACAATACATTTTGTTTTAGCTCTTCAAAACTCATTAACGGGTCAACGAGGATAAACCCCAATTCAAGGGTTATGGATAATTTATTTAGTAAAGCAAAAGCCCCTTTAAAATTTACTAAATGAAAGTCCTTTCCAAATCGTTTTAACTGTGTTTCTACGCCGGATTCCAATCCCAGGGCAACCTTAACTAACCCGGCATTTTTTAAGCATGCTAACGTTTTCTCCTTTTTTCGCCGTATTTCTACGGAATCCTTATCGTTAAAGATTGAATTTATTCGGGAGATAATTTTAAAGTTCATTTTTATTTTGTTTTCTATTATTTCTTCCGCCAAACAGTTGATTCTGTCAAGACCGTTGAGTCCCATCCCGAAAAAATCTTCATCGCTAAAAGTTATCTGTTTTATTCCGAGTTTTTCCAGATTTATTAAATCACTAATGATAAGCCGGTTATCTCTTTGCCGCCATTTTTTAGTCTTTATCTTTGAACCTAATAGTTCGTTGCTTGAACAAATAGTACAACCGCCATACGAGCACCCTCTCGAACCCTTGATAAACACAAGCCCACCCGACCGGTAAAATTGTAATGAGTTTGCTCTGTCAGGTAGCGCAATGTCGGAGCGATTTAGCCAATCCATTCTGTTTACGTGAATATTACCGTCTTTTTTATATACGATATTTCTGACGTCCTGCAACGATAGCTTTCCGTTAACGTGGAGATAAAGGTTGTGCAATGCAATTTCGCCTTCCCCTATTCCTATAATAACGTCAGGTAAGTGTCTTTCGAGAATTGTTTCTCCCTGATGGTTTGGTATGGTGTTTCCTATTACTATCAAGGGGAATTGATTTTCAGGAATTGTCTTTTGCATTAAACCATAAAACTGTAAAAGCTGATTAAACGTTCGTAGTTTAACAGATATCCCTACGATTGATGGCCGATTCACCTTTATGAGTTCTACTAATTGTTCTAAGGCGTATAACTGGATTTCTAGGGTGGACACCTGGATGTCTTTGAAATGGGATTTTAAATATCCCGAGATCGCTGATATCCCGTGTGATTCGCCTATGAAGGGAAATTCTTCCGTATGCAATGCCACCAAATAAACCTTTTTGTTGTCCACGTTTCTCATAAAACAATTTTCCCGAAAACTGCATAATTCTTTAGATTATCAACAGTCTTTTCAGAAGGAGTATTGTAATATAAAAAGTAAAGTATTTAAAAGCAAATATAATATTAGCAACAAAGTGGAGTTACAACTTCGGTTCGGGCTACAAGCCTTGACTGCCCAGCATTTGGAATTCCTACACCACTAAATCATGCAGCCTGCGGTAACGGCATTTTTAGTGGCGACAATCCCTGACCAATGGTGGTGGGATGCCCCTTATAAGCGCTTACTTTTTTTGACAGAATAACAGGATAGACAGGATAAATAATCCCATAAATCAAAATTTGTTAGAAGTGTGGTAATGGTTTGTGAAGTTCAATTAGTTAATTACCTGGTTGCTACGGGAATGCCGGTCGGACTGATTCTTGATTTTGGTGAAAGCAGGGTTGAATTTAAACGAAAAAACAAAAAATGTCCCGTTAATCCTGTTATCCTGTCAAAAATTGCGTTAGTGCTTATAGAGATAGACCTCTTCGCTACGAGATTACTTCGGAATTTGCCTTATTTTCAGTCGTCCCTACGGGACTTTATGGTTCAATTGTTTGGAAACAGGCAATGAATTGCCTGCCTATTGGCGGTTGCCCCTACGGGGCGCAGACAGGCTGGCAAATTAATGTTTATGTAGGGCAAACCTTCAGGTTTGTTACACGCGCTGCAATGTTGTTGGGCTTTGCATGAATACGTGTGTTTTTGCCTGAATGCACGTTCCAGAGGCAAGGCTGAAGCCTTGCCCTACGTCTGGTTCAGGCTTTGGCGGGTTCAGGTTTGTAACCTGAACCCCGTGTTTGATAAAATCAATAGCGCTAAGCCCGTGATAAGAATTTGAAAAGGTTTTACAGTGGGAGTTTATTGGGATTATAGCGTTCTGTGCGGGTGATAGCGCGATGAACCGTATAAAATGTGGGGTTCAGATTGCAAATCTGAACCCGCAAGGATATTTCAATATGGCAATATCATTGCATTTTGAAATTCATTTGATTATTGCTTTGGGTTTGCTATAATTCCATCTTGAAATGGTTTTGCGTTTACTTACTTTAGTTATTATGGAGACGTCTGGTCATGTCTGAACGAAGAAAAACGGTTGTGCTAGCTTACTCGGGTGGTTTGGATACCTCGGTGGCAATTAAGTGGATTCCTGAAAAATATAATATGGACGTGGTTACGGTGACGATCGACCTCGGCGCGGTGAAGAACCTTGACGCTATACGGGAAAAGGCGCTCAAGATCGGGGCTAAGAAGGCGATTGTTATTGATGCGAAGGAGACTTTTGTACGGTATTTTGTCTATCCTGCCTTGCAGGCGGGGGCGTTGTACGAGGGGGTGTATCCCCTGGCTACGGCGCTGGGCAGGCCGCTGATTGCGAAGCTGCTGGCCGACGTGGCTCAAGAGGAAAAGGCCGATGCGGTGGCGCACGGCTGCACGGGGAAGGGGAATGACCAGGTGCGGTTGGACGTTTCTCTGCAGGTGCTGAACCCGAATCTTCAGATCATCGCTCCCGTGAGGGAATGGAAGATGACGCGCGATGATGAGATCCGGTACGCGGAGGAGCATAATATCCCGGTAGAGGCGAAGATTAAGAGTCCGTACAGTACGGACGAAAATCTTTGGGGACGGAGTATCGAGTGCGGGATTCTGGAAGACCCGTGGGCCGAGCCGCCGGAAGAGGTTTATCAGTGGACGAAGAATGCCAAGTTGGCGCCGGACGAGCCGGAATACCTGGAGATTGAGTTTGAAAGGGGCATTCCCGTTGCGCTTAACGGCGAGGAGATGGATGGCATTAGTATTATTACCACGCTGAACGCAAAGGGTGGAAAACATGGGGTTGGCCGGATTGACCACCTGGAGAACCGGCTTGTGGGGATTAAGTCGAGGGAGATTTACGAGTCGCCGGCAGCCGTCATATTGCACACGGCGCATAAGGCGCTGGAGGGGATGATTCTTACGAAGGACGCCCTGCGGTTCAAGGATATCGTCTCTGCCCAGTATGCCGATTTGATTTATAACGGGCTGTGGTTTTCCGCGTTTCATCAGGACCTGGTGGCATACGTGTTGAGCAGTCAGCGGTTGGTGAAGGGGACGGTGCGCGTGAAGTTGTCGAAGGGGGCGTGTGTGCTTGTCGGGCGTAAATCGCCGTTGTCCCTCTACAGTGAGAAATTGGCGACGTATCAAAAGGAAGATACCTTTGACCACAGCGCCGCGCTGGGATTTATTAAGATTTATGGGCTGCCGGTAAAGATACAAGCCCAGAAGCAGATGGACATTCTGACCGGCAGGGAATCGCTACACCTGGATTCTATTATGCCGCCGAAGATTAAACCGGTAAAGAAGTAGCGCAGGCTTCAGCCTTGCCCTTGGAACGTGTGAGTAGGCGCAAACACACGTGAGCTGGCAAAAAGCTTTGGAACCACTGATTTCCTGGCGCAGCAAAGCCGCAACCAAAAAAAGCTTAACAACGGAGACACGAATTACACGGATTTTCACGAATTATTATCGGATCACGAAGAAAGACTTGCACAAATAAAACAAAATATAAAAACCTGAAACCACAGATTACACAGATTGTTCTCATAGTTGCAATTGGTTCAGATAGTACCTGTTATAAATGGATACAACGCACTAATTTCAACTTCTTTTTAATGAGGATTTCAGAAATTCCTTTAGATAAGTAATTGAGTTGGCTGTATCAATGGCTTTTGTTAACACTAACAGGACTTTGATGCTTTTAATCTGTGAAATCTGTGCAATCTGTGGTTTCTGCTGTTTTTTCCATAAAAAGCCAAAAACCCCAACTGATTAAAAACGCTTGGAACCACAGATTACTTAGAGCTGCTTTTGGACGCTAATACACGCGTGTTTATGTATAACCCGGCGATATCCCACGGTGTGGGGCAAACCTGAAGGTTTGCCCTACGTCAACAGCACTGAAATGAGGTGTAATGAATGAAGGTTTTGTTACTGTTTCCCCCTTCCTGGCATCCTTCGCAGCCGTATTTGAGCCTGCCTTCCTTGACGGCCTTTCTGCGGAAACATGGCGTGCGCGACGTTGTCCAGCGGGACTTGAACATTGAGTTGCTGGACGTGCTTCTTACGAGGAAAAAATGCGCTGAGCTTTTTCAGCGGATGACGGATAAGCTGAAACGCCTGGAGGACATCCCGCCTGTTCATCCTATCGACGAGGAAAGGCGGAATGCCCTTGCTTATGCAACGCAAGCGATTCCTTCCATTATCGATAAGATTGAATACGCGAAAGACTCCCTGCGCTCCAAAGATTTTTACGACCTTGCGAAATACATGGAGGGTGTTCACGTCGTGAATGAATACCTTGGGATGATTTCCACGCTGTATTATCCCTCCGTCATGACGGCGCTCCATAACGATATGCGGTATTCGGTCTACTCTTCCATCGAAATCCTAAGGGCGCTTGACGATGAGGAGGAGAATATCTTCCGCGACCTCTACAAAAGCCACGTCCTTTCCTCGATTCTCGCCTATTCTCCCCAGTTGGTGGGGATTTCCATTACCAGCACCTCACAAATCATTCCGGGTTTGACTATTGCCAGGCTGATAAAGGCGGAAAAGAAGGACGTCCACATCACCGTTGGTGGGAGTGTTTTTACCAAGCTGATTGATAATCTGAGGCAAGGGAGCGACCTGTTTTCCGTTGTGGATAGCTTCATTGTGTTTGAGGGTGAATGCGCACTGCTGGAGTTGGTTAAGCAGGTGGACGGCAAGAAGGAGTTTAAAAAGGTACCCAATCTGGTATACCTTGAAGATGGCGTGGTGAAGGTCAACGAGCCGTTTTGTACGGAGGACTTAAATGCCCTGCCTACGCCTGATTTTGACGGCCTGCCGCTGAGGCTCTACCATGCGCCTGCGTCCGTTTTGCCGATCCAGACGTCGCGGGGTTGTTATTACCGGAAGTGTACTTTTTGCAATCTTCATCTTGACCACGGAAATTTTCGGTTGCGGCGTACGGATTTGCTTATGGAGGACATACGGGTTCTTTCGCAAAAGTACGATACGCGGAATTTTTTCTTTACGGACGAGTCGGTGCCTATCAATAAACTGCGGGAGATATCGCAGCGTCTCATTGAGAAACAGTGGGGCATAAAGTGGATGGGTGGTGTGCGTTTTGAAAACGTATTGAGCCGTGACCTCCTGGAGAACATGGCAAAGTCCGGTTGCCAAAAGCTGGTGTTTGGTCTGGAATCATATAGCCAGCGTCTGTTGGACCTCATGAAAAAGGGGACAAAGGCCGACGTGGTAAAAAGGATACTGGATGACTGCCTGGCGGCCGGTATTGCGTTCCATCTTTACATAATCGTTGGATTTCCGACGGAGACGGAGGAAGAGGCGCGGGAGACGCTTGGCTTTGTCCTCCGCAAGGAATATCTTACCTCGCGGGGCTATTCCTGCCTGCCCTCTCTTTTTGGGATGGAGAAGGATTCGCCGCTTACCCATAATCCCGCAGAATACGGGATAAGCAGCATTATGGCGCCGAAGAGCGAGGATTTGGGGTTGGGCTATTTTTATGACGTGGAAAGGGGTATGTCCGTTCAAGAGGCCGAGCAGATGTATCACCACGTTATCGGCAAATTGAGCGATGAGTTGTGTCCGTTTCCGTACAACTATTCCATGCCGGACGGGTTGTTGTATATTGTGAATAGCAAGAAAACGTAGGGCAAGGCTTTAGCCTTGCCATTGGATGTGTGAGCGGGCGCAAGCATGCGTGTGTTCGCGTAAAAGCCAATAAAATTGCAGGGCGCGTGGCAAACCTGAAGGTTTACCCTACGTAAATTTTGGCGGGGAAACCCCGCCCCTACGGCTGTGGGTTTTATTACCCCTCCCCAATCTGTGAAATCTGTGGTTTCAGGTTTTTTTAGCCGTTCCGTGCCTCTGTTTCGCCGGTATGTTCCCGAAGGTTTAAAGGACTAACGCGATGTTTAATCTGATATTTAAAATACTTTCATTGCGTTCCGTGAAGCGCAGGCTCATATTTATATTTTTGCTGTGTTCCTTTGCGCCCTTGCTGTTGCTGCGTTTTGTGGCATTTCCCAAGGTGCAGATGGATTTGGAAGAGGCGCTGATCCGAAACCTGGAAGGGGTGAAACAAAAACAGGCGGAAATTGTAACGATGTGGTTTGATGAAAGGAAGCATGATGCAAAGGTCATCGGTAAGAATGCCTCCGCCGTTTTGAGCAGGAACATAAACGAGAGGGCAAAAAACTTCCTGGCGGTGTATGAGTATCTTGAAATGCTGCGGACGGAGTATGGCTTTAAAGACGTGCATATCATAACGCCGGATGGGCTTGTGCTCGTCTCGACGGAACAGAAACTGACCGGCACAGGCATGCTCGATTACGATTATTGCAAGGAAGCGCTGGGTGGAAACGTCTTCGTATCCCGAATTCAAAATTTCACGCAGGATAAGGGTGATGGCCTTGTTGTCAAAATCCCAACGATGTTTATCTCTGTCCCAATAACGGACACGAATAATAGCACGGTTGGCGCCGTAATTATCAGGGTGGATACGGCGCCCCTTAGCGAAATCATGAGGAGCGCTAACCTGGGAAAGACGGGGGAGACCTTTCTTATCAACAGGGATGGGTTCATGTTGACGGAGTCGCGGTTCAACCTTGAATTAAGAAAGGCCGGGATGGTTCGCGAAAGGACGTCGCTTGCGTTGCGCGTGGCAGAGCCGCATTCAAAGAGGCTTACGAACGGTGTGCAGAGGTGCCTGGGCGGTGAAAATGGTTACAATGCGGAAGGCTATGTGAACTATGACAACCGCAAGGTGTTAGGCGCGTGGTGTTGGATATCCGGGTATGATTGTGGTCTGCTTGCCCAAATCGATGTCAGGGAAGGCTACGGTGCGGTTTACAATTTAAAAAAGTTTGTCCTGACGTTGCAGTTGGTGCTTGCATTTCCATTGACGCTGATTGCTTTCTACTTCGGCAAAAGGGTTTCAGACCCTATTCGGAGAATAACGGAGGCGACCAGAAAGATTACGAGCGGCGATCTGCGGCAGCGGGTGAAGTCCAGAGGGAAAAACGACGAGGTTAGCGAATTGGCGCGGTCTTTCAACGTAATGGCCGAATCGCTTGAAGAAAAAACGATCAAGCTGAGAAACTATACAACGGACCTCGAGAATATTGTTAAAGAAAGAACGCTTAAATTACAGTCAACCACCCATTTCTTAAACAGTATTTTGGCCGGTTCTACCGAGTATTCTATTATTGCCGAGGATTTGGAAGGCAATATTCTGGCCTTTAACGAAGGGGCAAGCCGGATTTATGGGTATCGGCCGGAGGAAGTGATCGGGATCGCCAATGTAAAGATCCTTCATCTGGATGAGGATGTAAAGTCCGGGAAGGTCGATGCTATCTTGAAGATTGCGCAGGAAACGGGGCAGTACGAAGGGGAGGTGGTGAGGAGGAGAAAAAACGGCGAAGTATTTCCCGCCCACGTTACGTTCACCCTGCGTCGCGATGAAAATGGGCATCCTATTGGCTTTGTGGTGATATCCAAAGACGTTACAAAAGAAAAACAGGTGGAACGGGAAAAAGAGGTGGTGGATAGCATTAATAGGAATATTGCCTCCGGTATGGATATCAATGAAATCTATAAAAATATGTATAGCGAATTGAAGCGCATCGTTGACTTTACCTGGCTTAGCGTGGCGTGTTTGGTAGAAGAGGGATTTGCTACGGAAGACACGCATATTGTTGATGGGGCTGTGTTGTCCACCGAGTGGTTGAACGACGGCGACTATCCGCTCAACACAACGGCGCAGGGGGTTGCGGTTAAGAAAGGGGTGCCTGTCATTGTTGGTGACACCGGCGAAGGGAGCTACGAGGTAGACCGGGAATTGTGCCGTAAAGGGATTGGCTCTTACGTGTGTTTTCCGCTGGCTTCAAAAGGTATCCCCGTTGGGGTTGTAACCTTTGGAAGTAAGAAAAAGAATGCCTTTGTGGAATTACATTTTAGTTTGCTGAGCCAAATCACCCCGCAATTAGCGATTGCCGTCGAGAACGCGAGGCTTTTTTTGTTCATAAAGGAGTCGGAGAAAAAGTATCGTGACCTGGTGGAAAATGCGCCGGAGATGATCCATGAGATCAGCCCCGAAGGAAAATTTATCAACGTAAACAAGACGGAATTGAACAAATTGGGCTATACCCTGGATGAAATGATGGGGATGACGCTTGAGGATATTGTTCCGAAAGAATACCGGGACGAAATAAAAAGGTTCACCAGGCGGATTGTAGAGAGGGGTGGCAGCGAGTTAGAGACGGTGTTTTTGACAAAGATGGGGAAGGAAATCAACGTCGAGATTAATGGGACGGCGCTTTACAATAACAAGACCAGGGAATGTATATGCACGAGGGCGTTTGTACGGGATATTACGGAAAGAAAGAAGATGGAAGAGCAGGTGCGCAGGTCTGAAAAACTGGCGTCTATGGGTGAGCTGGCTGCTGCAATTGCGCACGAGATTCGGAATCCGCTGGGGGCGATCTGCAATTCGGTGGGGGTTTTGGATAGCCATTTAAAATTGACGGGGCAGGATAAGGACTTGTTGGAAATGATCATAGGCCAATCCGAGCGGCTTGACAGGATTATCAGCGACTTTTTGACCTTCGCCCATCCGGGAGAGCCTTCTTTTGCCCTGCAAGACATCAGGGGTATCATTAAAAACACGGTCTTCTTACTGGAACAGGATAGCCGTTATACGGACCAGATAGATATCAAGGAGGTTTATGAGAGCGTATTGCCCAGGGTGTACGTTGATAAGGACCTGATTCATCAGGTCTTGTGGAACTTGTTTATCAATTCTCTGGAGGCCATGCCTCACGGCGGACAGATTAAGATTATGGTGAGAAAGACGACCCTGTTCCTGAGGGACGCCGTGGAAGTGGTGATAGCGGACACCGGCACGGGCATCCCCGCCGTGGAACTGGGCAAGGTGTTTGAGCCATTTTATACGACAAAAGCGGAAGGTACCGGGCTGGGTCTTTCGATGGTGCAGCGCATTATTGACGACCATGGTGGAACGATTGACGTGAAAAGCAAGGAAGGCAAGGGTACGACCTTTTATATCAAACTGCATGGGCCGATTGGGGATGAAAAGGAGGCAGTTAACAATAATTTTAGCAGGATGGTAAAGGATTATGGAAGACGGTAAAATACTCGTTGTGGAAGACCAGGACGCTATGAGGGAGTCTCTCGTAATAGCGTTTAAAGATGAGGGCTACCACGTAGAAGGCGTTTGCAGCGGAGAAGATGCCCTGCAGCGGTTGCTCGGTGAGAATCAGTTTGACCTGGTAGTGACGGATCTGAAGATGAAAAAAGTGGACGGCCTGGAGGTACTCAAGGCCGTGAAGGCCACTAACCCGCTGACAGAAGTGGTGGTTATTACCGCTTATGGCACCATCAGCACCGCGGTACAGGCGATCAGAGAAGGTGCTTATGACTATGTAACCAAGCCATTCCGTCATCAGGAAATATTGCGGGTTGCAAAGAAGGCGATTGAGAAGAAAGGTCTGAAGGACAGGGTCCGGTATCTTGAGGGGGAGGTTAAGGAAAAGTATAAATTTGAAGGCATCGTGGGAACTTCCAATGCGATGTTGGAGGTGCTTAAAACCACCTCGCACGTGTGCCGTACGGAAAGCACCGTCTTGATTACGGGAGAAAGCGGCACAGGGAAAGAGTTGATTGCGAGGGCGGTACATTACAACAGTCTGAGGAAGGATTGTCCCTTTGTGGTGATTAATTGCGGGGCCTTGCCTGAAAATTTGCAAGAGAGTGAGTTGTTCGGCCACGTGAGGGGTGCTTTTACTGGGGCCATCCGTGACAAGATAGGGTTGTTTCAGCAGGCGCAAAAGGGAACTATTTTGCTGGATGAAATCGGTGAAACCCTGCCTTCCACCCAGGTGAAGCTTTTGCGTTTTTTACAAGACGGGGAGATTCGTCCGGTGGGGGGAAATAAGGCGTTGTACGTGGACGTTAGGATCATTGCCGCTACCAACGAAAACCTTGAAAAGGCCGTTGAGTTGGGCAGGTTCAGAAAAGATTTGTTTTACCGGATTAACGTGATACGTATTCATATTCCCCCATTACGGGAGCGCAGGGAAGATGTTGCCCTGCTTGTGGATTATTTCTTAGAGAAGTTTTCTACGAAATTGAATAAGGGGAAAAAGACCCTGTCCGTCGAGGCAAAGTATGCAATGATGAGGTATGATTGGCCGGGCAATATCAGGGAGCTTCAGAATACCATAGAAAGGGTGGTTGCCTTGACGAAAAACGAGGTAATACAAGTGGATGACCTTTTGCTGCCTGTAGAGGAGTTTGCGGGAAGTTCCGTTATTATGATGGAGAGTGATAAAAGAAAATCGTTTATTGTGACAACCCTTGCAGAACAAGAAAAGATTGCCATTGTGGACGCCTTAAATAAATACGGCGGTAATCAAACAAAGGTTTCCCAGGTGCTTGGGATATCCACCACGACGCTCTGGAGAAAGATCAAAAAGTACAAAATCAGACCGCAGCATGAAATTCCTGACAACATCGCCGAATAATTCCATCCTGAAAGTATGATTGCATTATGTAATGTTTTTGTGAATGGGTGTGGTGGGGGGCGGTGTTTGTAGTGTTTTGTTTTATTATTGTTAACACGTTGTTGGTAATGCACTTATGTGAAATATAAATAGCTTTTTTTTAAATTGTCGCTGTTGGTACATTTTTCGTTAAGGGTATAGTACGGACAATAGCGATTGTGATCGTTATTTATGCAAATAGTAGCCTGGCACGGAAAAACCTCTGCCTACAAACCGGGGGGGGTTGTAGGCACGGATTTATCCGTGCCTAACTTGACGTACAGGCGTTGTAGGATATCAATGCCACCGAGGTTGGGGAGGTTATTGCTGTTGTGTTGTGGTAATATGGGATGGGCTTGGAAGGTTAAGCAGGGCTATAGAGCGGGTTTTTAAAGGGTCTTCAGATAGGGAGAGAAGAAAAATGCCGATAATTGAGGGGATAAATAAAGCAAGGGCTTATGTGAAAAAATTACCCAGGGCGCCGCAGCCGGTGATCCCTACAAGGGAGGTGTGGCTGTCGTTGTGGGGCGCATTTCTGGGCTTGTTTGTAACATCTTTGATGGCGTATCTCTGGAAGTGTCCGATGTTGTTGGGGCCTTTCGGAGCCAGTGCCGTGTTGATTTATGGCGCTTATAAAGCCCCCCTGGCTCAGCCTAGGAATGTACTGATGGGGCATTTCCTGGCGGCCTGTATTGGGGTTACCGTACACTACTTTTTTGGCACGTCGTATTGGTCTATCGCCCTCGGCGTAGCCCTTGCGCTGGTGCTGATGACGGTGACTTACTCTATTCATCCCCCGGCGGGCGCAACCGCTTATGTGGCAGTGCAGACCGGTGGATTGGGCGTTGGTTATATGTATGTCCTGAATCCCGTTATTTTGGGCGCGTTTATCTTGGTGTTGATCGGTGTTATTTTCAATAAGTGGGGAAAAAGGGATTACCCCACGCACTGGTGGTAAGGAGCGATGATACCTTTTCATAAATCTCGGATGTGCAATTTTACTAAATAACGGAGATAAAAATAATGTATATTTCGATTAAAAACAGACTTACCTTTTTGCTTATCATCTTTACGTTACTCCCCTTTGTTTTATTACGGTTAGTAGCCTACCCACGCATCCAGGCAGACCTGCAGGAAGTAATGATCAGGGACCTTGACGGCATCGGCCACAAGCAGGCTGAGCTCGTTACCAACTGGATGAACGAGAGGCTGAAGAACGTCCGTGCAATTGCTAACAATTCCTACGTTGGCAAATGGGTAAAGATGAAAAAAGAAGACAAGGAATATCAGGAAGTCGTTCAGTATTTTGAATCGTTAAAGGGTGAATATGGTTATAAGGGTGTTTTAGTAAGTAATGACAAGGGCATTATAACCGTTGCCACTGCAGAGGAGGAAATAGGGGGCGACATTTCCCAAATGGAATATTTCAAACAGGCAATGCAGGGCAATGCTTTTACTTCAAGTGTGATGCATTCGGAGATTCCGCTTGCGAATGAGTTTGGGGAAAAGGAGATGGGGGTGCCGACCCTGTTTGTATCGTCGCCGCTGAAGGATAAAGATGGAGCTACTGTCGGGGTTCTTGCGCTTAGGATAGACGTCAATACGCTGAGCGAGATTGTATCCGGCTATATGATGGGAAAGACGTGTGAATCCTATCTGGTAAATAAAGATGGCTTCATGATTACGGAATCAAGGTTTGTTAAACACCTGAAGGAAATGGGACTGGTAAAAAAGAGGTGTGCCCTGGAGTTGAAATTGGTTAACCATGAGACGGGCAAGTTGACTGAGGGCGTTCAACAGTGCGTTTCTGGAAACAACGGGTTCAACGGAACGGGATATAAGGATTACGCTGGAATAACGGTGCTTGGCGTGTGGCGTTGGCTGCCCGAGTTTAACTGGGGTGTCATAGTCGAAATTGACAGAGATGAGGGCTATGGCGCTGCTTATAACCTTAATAATATTATCAGTTCCGTACTGTTGGTGCTTGCCTTTCCATTTGTAATTGTGGCGTACCTGATCGGAAGAAAGGCATCAATACCGATTATCAAGTTGACGGAAGTAACCCAGAAGATGGCGAGTGGGGATTTGACCCAAAGGGTTGATATTAATAGGGAAGATGAAATCGGTACCTTGGCCAATTCCTTCAACGCAATGGCAAAGTCGTTGGATGAAAAGACCAAAGAGACCATCACTTCTGAGAAACGATATAAAGATCTGTTTGCCGCATTAAAAGAAGGTGTATATCAATCTGAACCCGGTGTTGAAGGTGTATTTACGTTTATCAACAAGGCGGGCGCGGAAATATTGGGCTATAGTACCCCTGAAGAGGTAATTGGGACAAAGGTGAAGAATATTTACGTAGACGCTGAAGACAGAAGACGTCTCTGTGAAAAACTGGAAAAAGATGGGGTGTGGAGAGATTTTGTGTCACTTTGCAAACGGAAGAATGGGGACAGTTTCTATGCAGAGCGCACCAGTAGTATACTAAAAGGCGATAAAGGGAACTCTTTGTTCATTTACGGAGTGTTTAGGGATATCTCGAACAGAAAAAAAGCAGAGATGGAAATTGTTGAATCTGAGAAGAGATACCGGATGTTATTTGATTCCATGAAAGAAGGTATGTACCAATCAGAGCCTGGAGTTGATGGCGCTTTTACGTGGATCAATAAGGCCGGGTCTGAAATTCTTGGATACGGTTCTCCGGAAGAAGTAGTAGGGGTAAAGATTAAGAGTATCTACGTAAATCCGGACGACTGCGCAAAGGTAGATGAGAAGCTCAGGAAGGATGGTGTCTGGAAGGGTTTTACCTCTTTCTGCAAAAGGAAAAATGGCGAGTGCTTCTATATGGAACGCACTTCCCATGTAGTTACCGATGACAAGGGTAAAGTGGTGCGCAAAGAGGGAATATTCAGAGATATCACCGAACGGAAAAAACTTGAAGCCGAATTGCAGGATTCCGAAAGACACCACAGGCAGTTGTTGAATTCTCTGAAAGAAGGGATTTATCAATGTGAGCCAGGGGCTGAGGGTGTGTTCACGTGGATTAACCAGGCAGGGGCTGAAATCCTTGGATATAGTTCTCCGGAAGAGGTTATCGGCACACGGATGGCGGACGTTTACGTTAATCCTGACGATAGAAAAGAGCTGATTGAAAAGCTGGAAAAAGAGGGCGTTTGGAGAGACTTTACCTCCTATTGTAAGAGAAAAAACGGCGAGCGGTTTATCTCCGAGAGAACTTGTAACCTTGTACGCGATGAAAGCGGGAAACCGGTGCGCATAGAAGGTGTATTTAGGGATATAACGGAAAGATAAGGTTTTTAATTTAACAAGGATTAAAAAATACCCTGAACTAGGAGTAAGAATATGGGAAATGAGACGACGAAGGGCTTATCTATAAATGCTAAGACCCTTATTGTGATATTGCTCTTTGTGAATATTGGTTTTGCTGTCAAAATGATTAATAGGTATTACACGACAAAGGATGCTGGCTTCATCAGAGAAAAGACCTTCCAGGAACAACTGCAGAAACGGGTGCAGAAGGCATTCGGTTCGACGGAAGAGATGAGCAAGGTCGTTGCCGATATGACTCGCCAGAAAGAGGACGCCGAAAAGGTTGCTGCCGCAACGAAGGAGCAGGGCGATCTTTTGAGGGTGGTAAACAAGAAACTCGAAGATGCGAAGGTCAAGCTGGAAGAGGAGAGGGCGCGGCTGCAAAAACAGATATGGGAATTGGAAGACGCCCTTTCTCAAACAAAGAAAGCTCTCTCCGGCAAGGATACGACCATTCTGGAAATCATGAAAAACCTGGAGAATGCCGAAAAGGAGAATGCCGCGCTTAAAAAGCAGATCGATGATCATGCAAAGACGCCCGGCGCGTGGAAGTAACGGAGTGGCGATGCCATTGTTGAATGAGGTATCGTGTTAGAAGATGGTTTTGACAGCGATCGTAAGCAAAAAGAGCAGGAATTTTAATTTCTGGCTGATTCTGTTTACGGAAAGGGGGTGTGTCACAGAGAAAGCTTATAGATAACGTAGTAGGTTGATGTGGATCGTTTCGAATTCGTGCCAGAAGTATTTGGTAAATGTAGTGTTGTTTTGAATGTGTCTTATAACAACATTTTAGAGGAGAACAATTAATGTTATATACTGGAGCTGTAGATACGCTTTCTGGAATTGCTTTAAAGAAGGCTACTTGTATGAAGCATAGCTTGGGAGGCTTTTTGATACTCTCAGTTTTAGCTGGATTCTATGTTGCATTTGGTGTTATTCTTGCGTTCACTTGCGCAGCCCCCGTTGCCGCTATAAATCCGGGGATTGGCAAGATCGTAGCAGGTGCGACCTTTGGTATTGCGTTGTCGTTGGTAATTATTTGTGGTTGCGAATTGTTAACTGGGTACAACTTGCTCATGGGTATGGGACCTATGAGGGGTACAATTGGCTGGGGCGAGTTCATTCTGGGTTCCTTCTGGACATTCATTGGAAATTTAGGCGGTTCAATGCTTTTTGCTCTCATGATCATAGTAACGGGTATATTTGCAGCAGACCCATGGAAGGCGTTTATCCTTAAGGCTGCTACTTATAAGAGCAATGGTCCTTGGTGGGAACTCTTCTTCAGAGGTATATTCTGCAATTGGCTTGTATGTCTTGCCATTTGGTCAGCTGTCGGCAGATGTACCAGTGATTCAGGTAAACTGATCATGATCTGGTGGTGTTTGTTCTGCTTCATCACAACGGGCATGGAACACAGCGTAGCAAACATGACGATCTTAACGATCGCCAATTTGTTACCTCACGACCCAGCAGCAATTTCCTGGGGCAAGATGTTCGGTTGGAACCTCGTTGCTGTTACCCTTGGAAACATGGTGGGCGGTACGTTCTTCGTCACCTTCCTGTATTGGTTTGCTAACTACCTCGATGAGAGTGGTGCAAAGAAGATGGCGGCAGTAAAGGGTGGTTCCGGCGCATGCGCCAGCGTTGCTTCGAAGTAAAGGTACAAGTGAAGACTTAATATCACGTATGATTAAGTTCAGTCCTACGATAAAGGGCCGGCTATGCCGGCCCTTTTCGTTTATAGCGGATATTTTAGCCTCTCATCACCGGTTTTTGTGTTCCATTGTAACCGTTAGCAGCCATTCCCTCTTAATTCCACACCTCATGTTCCCAAGTCGATGCCAAACATTGCGGTTCAACCTGCAAGTTTGAACCGGCTGAAAATTTGTTGCGTGCGTAGGGCAAACCTTTAGGTTTGCCGCACTCCCTACCATGTTGCCGGGTTTTGAACAAACATATAGTGGGTTCGCACGGGAAAGGGCGGGGAAACCCCGCCCCTACGGCGTGGTTTGCATGAACATTTGCATCCAACCTTCCGTTCCAAAGGCAAGGCTGAAGCCTTGCCCTACGGGACATTTTTGAATCCACGTTGAACGATAAAAATAATTTTCAAGAAAAGACTCAAAGTCTGCAAAAATTCCTTGAGAAATAACTTCTTACTATGATACTATGGACACATATTTTTTATCGGCGTAAAAGCTTATTCTTCCATTTAATTAACGCAAATTAATGAGGATATCATGGCAAAGATATACGATGACATTACTAAAACAATCGGCAATACGCCCCTTGTCAGGTTGAACAGTATTACCAAGGGACTGGGATCGACGGTGGTTGCAAAGATGGAGTCCTTTAATCCGATGTCCAGTGTAAAAGACCGTATTGGCATCTCAATGATTACAGCAGCGGAACAGTCCGGCTTACTAAAGAAAGACACGATTATCATAGAACCCACATCGGGCAATACGGGCATAGCCCTGGCCTTCGTTGCAGCGGCAAAAGGATACAAGATCATCTTAACCATGCCGGATACGATGAGTATTGAACGGCGGGCACTTCTGAAGGCATTTGGTGCTGAAATCGTGCTAACGCCGGGTTCTGAAGGCATGAAAGGTGCGATCAATAAGGCCGAAGAACTGGTAAAAAACACCCCGAATGCATTTATGCCACAGCAGTTCAAAAACCTTGCAAACCCTGAAATCCACCGCCAGACGACCGCCGAAGAGGTATGGAATGACACTGACGGCAAGATCGACTTCTTCGTGGGAGGCGTCGGCACGGGGGGTACCATTACCGGCGTAGGTGAGGTCATCAAGAAACGGAAGCCTTCGCTCAAAGTAATTGCGGTAGAACCTGCGGATTCCCCGGTGCTTTCCGGAGGGAATTCGGGACCGCATAAAATTCAGGGAATCGGTGCCGGTTTTGTCCCGGAAGTGCTTAATACGAAAATCATCGATGAAATTATTACGGTTAAAAATGAGCAGGCTTTTGCCGTTGCGCGTCAATTAGCGCGGGAAGAAGGCATTTTGGCGGGCATCTCGTCCGGCGCGGCGGTATTTGCTGCCTTACAGGTGGCTGCAAGACCGGAAAACAAAGGGAAATTGATCGTTGTGGTGTTGCCGGACACCGGCGAGAGATATCTTTCCACCGTTTTGTTCAACGAACTGTAATGTTTAACCGTATAAAAGAAGACGTCAATGCCGCCTTTCAAAACGACCCTGCGGCAAGAAGCAAGCTGGAAGTACTCTTGTGCTATCCTGGTGTGCATGCCCTGTGCTTGCATCGGCTGGCGTACTTTTTGTGGAAAAAAGACTGGATGCTGCTCTCCCGCTTCATTTCGCATCTCAACCGGTTTTTGAGTGGAATTGAAATACATCCTGCCGCGGAGATTGGGCGAGGCGTTTTTATCGATCACGGCATGGGCGTTGTCATCGGAGAAACGGCCGTGATTGGCGAGGGATGCCTTATTTACAAAGGCGTCGTCCTCGGCGGCACAACTACGGAGAAGATTAAAAGACATCCGACACTGGGGAAAAAGGTTACCGTTGGGTCAAACGCCTGCATACTTGGCAACATAGTAATCGGTGATTGCGCGCGTATTGGCTCCGGTTCCGTGGTGGTAAAAGACGTTCCTCCCCACGCAACCGTGGTGGGTGTGCCGGGGAAGATTATCGAGCGTCAGAAAAAAGAGGATAACAGCGCCATGTTGGACCATGGGCAATTGCCCGACCCCATAACCGAGATACTCCGGGTCGTTCTGCGGGAAAATCAAAAACTAAAACAACGCATCAACAAACTGGAAGAGGTCTCACATCTTCCCCATAAAGAAGAAGATGACTACCTCTCAGAGGCGGAATCGAAGGTCATGGCAATATTTATGAAAAATTATAAAGACGGGGATGGTATTTAAACGTATACGTATAGGAATTTTAAAGTAGGGACACGGTGCCCGTGTCCCTACGCGTGTGAACAAAAAAGTCGCCGAAGGTCTACCTTAACGTATAGGAATTTCAAAGCCGTAGCGCGGGGGTTCATCCCCCGCTGGGCGTGCATACCCAATGCCATAGCCGGCCATGAAGGCCGTCGCTACAAAAGCCGTCGCCGTAGGCGACCTAATTTAAGGAATATTATTTATGTCAATCAAAGGATACGTAGACTACAAGAGAAGGGAATTTTGCAATGACGTAAAGTGTTCGATTCAGATGAATCTGAACGCGCAAAAAGAGGGAACTCCGGAATATGAAAAGATCCGGAATATCTGCAAAGATGATTGCAAATATACCACCTATCAATTCCATCATTGGCTGATAGGGAAAGGGTATTTAATTGTCAGGCCTGAAAAGCCTTCGGGAAATTGTTAACATTTTTACAGGAGGAGTGAAGTCGTGGATTGGGGAATGAAGAACCGTTTATCTCAGATCATCAAGCCTGATGGTCATTGTATGTTTTTACCTATCGACCATGGGTATTTTCAAGGACCTACTTCAAAACTGGAAAAACCGGGAGAAACAATAAAACCGATCATTGATTATGCCGACGCGCTTTTTTGCACCCGCGGTGTTCTGCGCGCAGCAATAAACCCGCAGGGCAGCAAGCCTATCATACTCAGGGTATCGGGCGGTACCAGCATGGTTGGAAAAGACCTGTCCAACGAGTGCATCACCACGTCAATCGAGGACGCTATTCGACTGAACGTCTCGGCGATAGGACTTTCGGTTTTTATTGGCAGCGATTACGAGCATCAGACGCTGAAGAGCCTGGGAAAGCTCGTTGACGAAGGGGAAAGATATGGCATCCCGGTAATGGCCGTCACTGCGGTTGGAAGAGAAATGGAAAAACGAGATGCCCGTTACCTCGGCCTCTGTTGTCGCATTGCCGCCGAGCTGGGCGCCAAGGTGGTAAAGACCTACTGGTGTGAAAACTTTGAAAAGGTCACCGGCGGCTGTCCTGTGCCGGTAGTTATGGCAGGCGGTCCGAAAACGAACTCAGACCTTGAGGTGTTTGAATTTGTTTATGACGGGATGCAGAAGGGTTCCATTGGCGTAAACCTCGGCAGAAACATCTGGCAAAACGAGCATCCGGTTGCCATGATTAAGGGGTTGCATGCTATTATCCACGGGAAGGCTACGGCAAAAGAGGCAAACGAGTTGTTCGTTACGGAAAAGAATAAAAAGCAAAAATAGTGTTAGCTTTGGCCTGTTGTAGCGGCTTACGTAGTACCTGAAGCGATGCGAGGCAATCCCAAGTATTTCGATCCGTGTTACATTAGGCGATGTTAGGGTGGCATGGACAAACTTTGTTTGTCCATGCCTTTTGCCTTGTATAGCAAAACAAGTCTGGTTTTCAAGCCTAAACCGCGAAATACAAGGGGTTCGCCCGGCATTTTGCGAAAAACAGAAGCATTTTGCAATAACCTATCCTTTTATGCAATCATACATCAAAGCCATCGCCTTTCGTTAACATTCCCGATTTTGGCGCCAACTCATTTTGCATCCTGCGCGGGGATGTCTTCAATACCTTTTTTGGTGGGTTATTTGTGTAAGCATGATGCGACGCGTTGTACTCTTCAACAATGCCCATTGAAACGGCCAACTCTTTCACAATTGCCTTGAGGCTATCCGCCTGCGCGGAGAGTTGTTCGCTTGCGGCGGCCAATTCTTCTGCATTTGCGGCATTTTGCTGCGTAACGGTGTCCATCGACGATACCGCCGTGGAAATCTGGCTGATCCCTTCAGCCTGTTCCTGCGACGACACCGATATTTCACCGGCCAGGTCCGTCACCTTTTTTGCCTCTTCTACGATTTCCTTCAAGGTCGCCGCAAATTTTTCGGCAATTTTCGCCGCATTTTCAGTGCTTTCCACCCTGGAGTTGATGAGCTCGGTGGTTTCCTTTGACGCCGTCGAACATCTCTGCGCAAGATTGCGCACCTCTTGTGCAACAACGGCAAAACCCCTCCCATGCTCGCCGGCACGCGCTGCCTCAACCGCCGCATTGAGCGCCAGCAGGTTTGTCTGAAACGCAATATCGTCTATGGATTTGATGATAGCAAGCACCTTGCCATTCCCGGCATTGAGTTCCTTCATGGTGGTCTGCAACGACTCCAACGCCTGATTGCCATACTCTGCTGAGTTTTTTGTCTTTATTGCAAGCTGGTTCGCCGCCCGTGCGTTATCGGCATTACGTGCCGTAACCGACGACATTTCCTCTATAGAGGCGGACGTTTCTTCAAGAGAAGAGGCTTGGTGTGAAGATCCTTCGGCCAGTGACTGGCTGGAGGCAGAAATTTGGGCGGACGCCGCCGTCACCTCGTCGGCCCCACCCGTCAGGTTATGGACGGTTTTCTTCAATAACCGCATAATGCCTCTGGAAATAAGAAGCACCACACCGCTTACCACCAAAACGTATATCCCGTTTCCCCAAATACTGAATTTTCGGTTTGAGGCAACGGCCGCTTCTACGGAAGCCATAGGCGCAATAACGCTTATCCCACCCCGGATTTCACCAAGTTTGTAATTTTCCATCGGCCTGCCGGTAACGTCTTTTCCATCCCCCGTAGGGCTTGTTGCGGGGTCACCGTGGCACTTCAGGCACGCCTCCTCAATACTCAATGGCGCTATCATGCGAAACACTTCCGTGCCGTCCGGCAGCGCCGTGACTTCAGAAATGTCATTTGAGTGTTGCTTTCCTGAAGGGTCAAGCTCCCAGGCGTCCGGTTTATTCTCAATGCCACCCGATTGCATGGACGAGTGTGCCTCGAATTTTGCCAACTGTTTTTCTTCCCAAGCGTCGGGCTTGTTTGTCGGATTTCGGTACTTTAGACTCGTTTGCCTCATATTGAAAATGGTTGTCTTGCTGAACTCCTCAGAAATCTCACGTCCGACAACGGCAGGAATAACGCCTTTAAAATGAAAATCACCGTGCGCATCGGTATTGATGATATCCTGTTTTTTGGCAATCACTTTTCTGGCGGATTTGAGCTGGTCTATTGCCATGCGTGCCTGCTCTTCTATTACCGCAATCATCTGTGTTCTTTGCCGTTTAGAGGTTATATACGTTAAAATACCCGATGCGATTACAATGGTAACCACGACTGAGACGGTAAGTTTTGTCAATACGGCCATTCTGCCAAACATCTGCTGCCTCCATAAAATAAGTTAATAAATCTACGTTGACTTTAAATTGGGTCTTTAGCGACTTTGTCGCGCCGACCAATATAGCCGGCAATAGCCGGGAATACACGCAAAGCGGGACATACCCCATACGTGTTAAGTTAAGAAGTGAAAAGGCGGACAAACTCAGCCTAGCCGTATTAACTCCATAGCCCCAAAGGGGCGCAATACGACAGCCCAGGGCAGCGCCCTGGGTTTAGCATTCCTAGCAAAACTAGCCCTGAAGGGGCGACATTGGGTACAAAATAACGGTTCATTCCTTATTACGCCCTTTCAGGGCTTGTTGGTTTTTCCGTGTCCCCAGGGCGTTGCCCTGGGCTAAGCTATTTTGCCCCTTCAGGGCTAACAAAAACAAGGGTTTGGTGGTAATTATAGGTTTCTTAACTTGATACCTATGGGACATATCCCCCCCGTGCTACGAGATTACTTTAAAATTTTTTGCATTGCATCAGAAAAAACGTAGTCTTCCCAGAAAATGAAGCAAGAGCTTCTGATGCAAGAACATTCCCAAGCTGAGGCTTGGAAACGAGAGAACTTATAATACCCATCCGTCCACCATCAAATAATACGCATAAATACTTCCTTTCCTTCAGAATTCCCTTCCGGGGGAGGGGTAAGGGATAGGTACCATAACGTATGTACCGCTTTGCTGTAACGAACGTTACCATTATACCAACCCACAAGACAGGATAAAAAGGTGAAAATTTCTATACCCTGTAATTATCCGACAAATTCATTCTTCCTTCGCCAACGTTTCCAATAGCGGCGGTCTCGGTAATTTAGCTGGTAGGCTGGAGGCCGTAGCCTCCAACCCCCACTCGTCGCCAACTACACGGGACAACGCCGTGTACCCTTTTAAACCATACGACTTTCTCGTAGTTAGCGCCCCCCTAGAGTTGCTCTAGATCAGAGAAAAGGATGCATATCATGTACCAGCACATTTCTTAAGAAATTCTCTTTCAAATGAAAGTAATCCCATTTTAAAGAACCGGTGATTGGGGAAGCGTTTGTTGTCGGTTTGCCACTTTCTTGAAAACTTAAAGCATCTCAGCCTCATACGCACCCAACTGTCCAATGAGTGATATACTGTTCGTACATTACCCAGCCGAAAGTAG
>JACVXV010000276.1:341-4748 GCA_015661205.1 Candidatus Brocadiaceae bacterium | reverse complement strand
CATTCCCGAGCGGAGAATGCACGCCAAAGGTTCTGGTGCGTACGGCGCCTTTACCGTCACTCACGACATCACCCGTTATACAAAAGCGAAGATTTTCTCCCACATCGGGAAGAAGACCGATCTTTTCACCCGATTCTCCACGGTGGCAGGGGAGCGCGGCGCGGCAGATGCAGAGCGCGACATCCGGGGCTTTGCCGTCAAGTTCTACACGGAGGAGGGCAACTGGGACCTTGTGGGGAACAACACGCCCGTCTTTTTCCTGCGCGATCCCCTTAAGTTTCCCGACCTCAACCACGCCGTGAAGCGCGACCCACGCACAAACCTGCGCAGCGCCCGCAACAACTGGGACTTCTGGACTTCCCTTCCCGAGGCCCTGCACCAGATCACCATTGTCATGAGCGACCGTGGCATACCCGCCACCTACCACATGCACGGATTCGGCAGCCACACCTTCAGCCTCATCAACGCCAAAGGCGAACGGCACTGGGTCAAGTTCCATCTGGTCTGCCAGCAAGGCATCAAGAACCTGACCGATGCGGAGGCCGAGGCACTCGTCGGGAATGACCGGGAGAGCCACCAGCGCGACCTTTACGAAAGCATTGAAAAGCAGGATTTCCCGCGGTGGAAGCTCTTCATTCAGGTGATGCCGGAGAAGGATGCCGCCACCTGCCCGTACAACCCATTCGACCTCACCAAGGTGTGGTTCCACACGGACTATCCGCTGACCGAAGTCGGCATCATGGAACTGAACCGCAATCCTGAGAACTACTTCGCCGAGGTGGAGCAATCGGCCTTCAACCCGGCCAATGTGGTTCCCGGCATCGGATTCTCGCCGGACAAGATGTTGCAGGGACGCTTGTTCTCTTACGGCGATGCCCAGCGCTACCGTCTCGGCGTGAACCACCATCTGATACCGGTGAACGCTTCTCGCTGTCCCTTTCATAGCTACCATCGCGATGGCGCTATGCGGGTGGACGGCAACCACGGCAGCACTCTTGGTTACGAGCCCAACAGCTACGGTGAATGGAAACAGCAACCTGAATTTGCCGAACCGCCTCTCGGCATAGAGGGAGCCGCCGACCACTGGAACCACCGTGAGGACGATGACTATTTCAGTCAGCCCGGTTTGCTATTTCGTCTTATGAGTCCCGGGCAGAAAGAAGCCCTCTTCGGTAACACTGCCCGTGCCTTGGGAGACGCGCCAAAGGAAATCAAAATCCGGCATATAGGCCACTGCCTGAAGGCTGATCCAGCCTATGGCAAAGGGGTAGCTGCCGCGCTTTGTATCCCGCTCAGCGAAATACCCAAATAAGAAAAACAATCCGATGAAGGCTGTAGAGGCATATATAATTTCTGCGCGTGCCGGTAAGAAATTTGAGCCGGGCAAGCACTAATAGGCACTCGGAAAGATTTTTAAATCCAAAATCGTAAATCTAAAATATCTTCGTTTTGATTTGGCCAGGGGAGGAGAATAACACTGTATGAAATATGAAAATTTTGACGATGCAGAAGCGCTGAGGATCGCTATAATTGTTGAGGAAGAGGGATTAGAATTCTATACAACCCTCATGAATAATGCTAAAGACAGCAAGATAAAAGAATTATTTTCAAAACTCGCCTCTTACGAGAAGGAACATCTAGCCCGTTTTCAACAGGTCTATCGTGAAATAAACTCTCCGATAAGTCCCGTGCAAGGTTGCGAGGACTACACTGTGGATTTGTATCTAAAATATTTGGTCGATACGGGTATCTTTACGGAAAAAGGAGCAGCCAGGAGGCTTGCCGCGGAAATAACGACAGATATCGACGCATTGAAAATCGGCATCCAGGCGGAGAAGGACTCAATCCTTTATTACACCGAGGCTGCAAATAATACCAAATACCCTGCGGGAAAAACGGCATTCGAACAACTGGCAAACGAAGAGAAA
Source organism: Candidatus Brocadiaceae bacterium (assembly GCA_015661205.1). Classification (GTDB taxonomy): domain Bacteria; phylum Planctomycetota; class Brocadiia; order Brocadiales; family Brocadiaceae; genus JACVXV01. Next base: position 2,820 of record JACVXV010000276.1, on the reverse strand, counting down.
AAACACTTAAAATTACTTGCAGAACAACTGAAGGCATTAAAGAAACCGGTATCGTAACTTTATTTCATTGTAACCTATTGATTGGTCGTCATTTCACAAAAAGGCCAAAGGAGAATGGTATGAGAGAACGAATAGTAAAATACGGAAGTGCGTTGTTAGTAATGTTCGCCACAATGCTCATCACCTTGGGGTTAACATATGCCCAGGAAGAGAAAACCGGCAAGGCGGGAATCAAAGAAGAAAAAGGGGTAAAGGCTATCGTCCAGAAAAAGAAGGCCGTAAAGACAAGTTATGCGCCTGTGACCATAACTGAGTCCTTTGAAGACATGATGGCTCGAATGAAGGCTGCTAAACCAGAAGTAATGAAGCGTCATATGGATTTACTTAATGAACGTTACGATTTAAGCGATAACCCGGCTAAAGATGTAACAATGTCTCGGGGAAAATCCATACAACAAGGTGTACGGGTTAAACTCCCGAAAGACGTGACCTGGGAAACCCTGGCAGCTATGACTCCGGAAGATATCCGGGCAAAAGACCTTTTCCCAAAAGGTCTTTTGCCACTTCCACACCCAAATCATGCTGAAGGCGGTATGCTCTTCCCCAAGTTCCATATTGAAGAGATCAAAAAGCAAGAGGGGAGAGACCTCACCCGCTTTGATCTGGATTATGACCTGCCTGATCATTTTTTATCTGAGTTTCCACCGCCAATCTATTTAACCACACGGACTGACCTGGGTGACGTCTCTCAGGGTAAGTTGGTAACCATTGCCAACTATTACGAATTATTCAACGGAATACTGAATCCCAAACAGCTTGAAGGCCTGAGGCTGTTGGTGACGCCTTTCCCTCAGCAGAATTTCAACCAAACGGAAGATCGCCGCTCGGAACAACCGAGTCGTGGGGTTGTCTGCTTTGACTGCCACGTAAATGGGCATACCAATGCTGCTACCCATCTGGTTGGCGATATCCGCCCCCAGGAATTTCGTCATCGTCTTGATACCCCTTCTTTGCGTGGGGTGAATATTCAAAGGTTGTTCGGTTCACAGCGCGCCTTGAAAAGTGTCGAGGATTTCACGGAGTTCGAACAGCGCGCAGCCTACTTTGACGGCGACCCGGTCATTGCAACAAAAAAAGGTGTCAATATCCTCGAACGTGGAAGTCAGGTGCACTTCATGGCAGAAGTTCAGGAACTATTCGACTTTCCGCCGGCTCCCAAGCTGATCTTTGGTAAAGCGAGATGTTCTTTTTGTCATCATCCTCCCTACTACACTGATAACCTCATGCACAACCTTAAAGCGGAGCGTTTCTACAAACCGCACATGTTCAATGGTCTCATGGCCAGCGCGGACGGTCCCATCAAGACCTTTCCACTGCGCGGCATCAAGGATTCACCGCCCTACTTGCACGATGGGAAACTGTTGACACTGGAAGATACCGTTGAATTCTTTAACCTGATTCTTGAGGTCCAGATTACAAAACAAGAAAAGGATGACTTGGTAGCCTTTTTGAGGGCACTATAGATTTTTGATGGGTCTGCTTCGCTTGACTCATCCTACTTACTTGAGTTCGCATTACTTCATCCCCACTTCACAATGGGAAAAGAGAGGGTTAATTTGGTTGCTGCGTAGCAGTGCCAGGGAGATATTTAAGAAAATAGCTATTTTGTAATTGGGTGGGTCAGAATAATAAACAAATGAAAGGAGGATACAATGAGGAAAACAGGAATATTCATAGTAGTAATTTTTAGTCTTCTATGCATGAGTCAGTCATTTGCCCAACAAGGAATGCAATGGAGAGGAGGCGGCGGCTGGGGGATGGGCGCTCCGTACAGCAGGATGTACGACCCAAAAACCGTTGAAACCATCAGCGGAGAAGTGGTCAGCGTGGATATAATTACCCCAATAAAAGGGATGTGCTACGGCGTGCATCTGATGGTGAAGACGGCCAAGGAAGGACACCAAGATCGAACCGAAGGACAAGGTTGAAGTTACGGGTTCAAGAATCACCCTTGAGGGTAAACCCGCTATCATTGCTGCTGAAGTAAAGAAAGGGGACGAAATACTGAAGCTTCGAAATAAAAAAGGTTTTCCGTTTTGGAGTGGCTGGAGAAGAAGCTAGTTTCATGTTCGGCCCGTTCTGCTCGTTCCCAAATGAAACGTTTGCGTTATCTGTTTGTTTTTTTTGAGACTAAGTTGTTGGGTTTCGTTTTAGCGAACCCCAACCTAATTTAATGTTCAAGGAATTTCAATCTTTAGTTCCTCCCCCTTGATGGGGGAGGCTAGGTGGGGGTGAAAGGGAAAAGGATGACCACCCTCCCCTAACCCCTCCCATCAAGGGAGGGGAGAAAGTCGCCGAAGGCCTAATTTAACCGATGCCCACCCAATTACAAAATAGTTATTTTCTTTAGCGCTTTCAGAAATAAGGATTGGATAAGACGATGGATAAATCAAAAGTTAATCTTGTAATCGATGCATTG
>JACVXV010000276.1:0-324 GCA_015661205.1 Candidatus Brocadiaceae bacterium | reverse complement strand
CCAGGCAAGGAGACTGCGGCTGTATATGGTAGAAAAGTAGATTTGTTCTTATTTGGAATGGATCGCCATGCATGGGGAACGATTCATTTTATAATTGCGTGCGTCTTTCTCGGATTATTAACCGCCCACATAGTCCTTCACTGGAACATGATAGTGTCAATATATTGCAGATTAATCGGGAATACAGTGGCAAGACGTATAATCGCCATCACCATTTTCATCGGTGGCACGTTTCTTGTAGTTTCTCCCTTTTTTGTAAAACCTGAAATACAAAAATCTGAACGAAAAGGACGGTAGCGTCCTGAAAATATTGGAGGACAATGA
>JACVXV010000018.1 GCA_015661205.1 Candidatus Brocadiaceae bacterium | reverse complement strand
TCCTTTTTTATTTCGTTGTCAATATTCATTTCCATGCATGCACCGTAAAATATGGCTTACACAGAAGTTATGTCTGTATAATTATGCGCAGTTATATATTATGGAAAGGTTAATGTTGAAAGTTGAAAGCTAAAGCTTACAACCCGTGGCCTGCGTCTTTGCTGGTTTGCGGTAAACGGTCTTGTTGCTTACAATCAAAACAAAACGTCTTTGTCAAGGCATTTATTTTAACCAATATTTTACCTTATCACTAACATCGTGGTTATTAATGCCGTATCAGGAAAACGGCTATTCCTACGAGAGTCAAGATACTACCGATGATTTCTTTTTCGTAGTGTTCCACCTTACAAAGGTTGATCTTCATTACGCCATAGTAAGCAAGCACCGTCAGCACGACCATCCCGGAGACCGTCGTTACCGTTAATATGGCAAAGAGGCAGAAGAGCATGCCCCAATTATAGGCGCTGGCCGCAAGGAATATGGGCAAGACGGCAATACACGGAGAACAGCTCAGCATCATGAGTAGTGAAACGACGACGAGTTTGTCTGAGAATATCGCGTGGTTATGGCTGTGCGGACATTGCCGAAATCTTCCGACCACAATAAAAGCTATGCCTATAATGATAAGGACAATACCCGCTAATGGCTCAACGATGGCCTCCGCATGGGCAGTTATCTGAAACCCCAGCAAGGCAATAATAAAACCTATGATACTGGTTGTTATTGAATGTCCCAAACCTGCTATGGCGGTAACAAGGAGGGTCTTCGTCAACCCCCATTTTTGCCCCTTCCCAACAAGCGCAAAGGGCATCCAGTGGTTCGGCATTACCGCGTGTGTTAGTGCAATGAAAAACGTTGCTCCTATGAGACTGATGGTTGTATCGTACATGGTGTGTTGATCCGTTTAAATTAAGTCGCCTGCAGCGACGGTTTTTGTGTAACGCCGGCCTTCATGGCCGGCAATGGCATTGGGAATGCACACCCAGCGGGGAATGCCCCATACGTGTTAAGTTAAGCTCTATTCGCCTCGTTCCCAAGCTCCTGCTTGGGAACGGAATTGCAATAAAGATAGGTCAGACGTCCTCGCCTGACATCATAATGACAAGCGGAAACGCTTGTCCTGCCTCCAGCATTGAGTCAGAAGACAAACTCTTCCGAAAAAAACGATGCAGGAGCTTCTGGTACAGGAGCATTCCCAAGCTGGAGCTTGGGAACGAGAAAAACTTTGTTTTATTAATCAGAGGCATTGCCTCACCAGGCGATATTTTCAATATGCTGCACAGGTTACTATAACCCGATGATGGCAATCCGGGCTTCGTCCGCAGCGGCAAGTGTTTCTTCGACGTCCAGGATAAGGGTCTTTCCCGCCTCAACTGCCAGGACAGAGGCAGAGGACCCTTTCAAGGTCTTGATAGTCTCCAGACCTACAGTAGGGATATCGAAACGTGGGTCAAACTCCTGTTTACTGACTTTAATCACCACGATATTATCCCTGCCCAGATTACCGCCCCTGCGGATACATTCATCGGTGCCTTCCAGGGCTTCTACGGCCAACACTACCTTTTCTTTTACCACCAGACATTGTCCGATACCGAGCCTGGAGATTTCCTTGCCAATAGGCCAGCCAAAGTGAATATCTTCCATTTCTTTTTCCGAAGGTTTCCTTTTTGTCAATATACCACTTTGTGCGAGTAATTGCGGCACGTAGAGGGTGGAGTTTTGCAGTTCTATTCCGTCTTTTAACAATTCGTCGGCAACAGCGCCAAGTAGTGAGTGGTCGTCCCTGTTTTTAACGTTTTTGTACCAAAGGTTAATGGTCCTCAGATCCGGCAGGAATCGTAGATTTCTCCAGGAAGAGAACATGTTGGTTTTGGTGAGACCACCGGCCATCACCGCCCTGGTTACCTGCTCACGTTTGAAAATTTTGATGAGTTTTCCAATCTGGGCAACCCCTATCCAATGGAGTTGCTCCACGTATTGTTCTATTTCCGGGGAGGTTTCCCCTTCAATGCCGACTGCAATAACGGCTATCTTATTAGCCTGCGCCCCTTTCGCAAACAATAGGGGGAATCGACCATTTCCGGCTATTAAACCAATTTTTTCCATACATTACCCCAACCCGAACAAGTCGGAAAAGATAATCAACATCATATAATATTCTTTCGTTGTTTCAACAACTAAACGTTTCTTGTAACTCAAAGATTTTTTTATTTGATTAAGTTCGGCTTGGTTATCAAAAAAACGAGAGGCAAACACACAACATTTCAAAAAGTTCATACATCTGTCAGTTAGCTTATGAAGCTTGTTTTACAAGGGAATACAGTTAATGATATAAATATTTTTGCTTGTGCCACTCCACCCCCATCCTCCCCCACCAGCGGGGGACACTCGTATGCCACGTCAATGAGGATTTTTAAACCATAGCGAGCCACAAGCAGGCATAAACAGCGTTTGTCCATGCCACCCCACAATCCGCACAAATAACCGGAATTGTCATTAGAGGTGAAACCTAACAATCCAAAATCTGTGAAATCTGTGGTTTCAACGTTTTTTCAGTCTGTGGTTTCTCCACCGTTTGTATTCTTTCCCTGTTTCTCCATGTCTTTCGAATCACTTCCCGTATGCTGCACGTTATTATGCATCTCCAGTTCTTTTATCCGTCTTTCCATGGCTTTCATCTGTTCCCGCATTTCCGGAAGTTTTTCGAAAATCACATAACATTTCCTCATGCGCTTGATCGGGAGCGCAGGTGCGCCGAGATACGTTTCGTTGTTTGGAATATCACACAACACCCCTGAACGCCCGCCAATGGTGACATTATCACCAATGGTGACATGTCCGACTACCCCGGCGCCGCCCGCCAGGATTGCATGTTTTCCAATCTTTGCCGAGCCTGCAACTGCCGCCTGGGACACAATCAGCGAATTTTCCCCGATCTCAACGTTGTGCGAGATCACAACCTGGCTGTCAATTTTCGTACCCCTTTTGATAATGGTTTCTCCAAGTGCGGCGCGGTTTATCGTTGTGTTTGCGCCAATATCCACGTCGTCTTCGAGTATGGCAACGCCGACCTGTGGAATTTTGTAATAACTCTGGCCGTCCGGCGCGTAACCAAAACCACTGCTGCCGATAACGGTGTTGCTGTGGAGGGTAACTCGTTTGCCAATACTCGTGCCATTGTATATTACGACGTTGGGATAGATAACAGTGTCGTCGCCGACCGTGCAATCATCCCCTACATGAACGCAGGGATAGATTACCACCCCATTACCAATACGGGTATTTTTCCCCACCGTGGCATAAGCCTGGATTGAAACGTTTTCACCAATTACTGCCGTCTTATCAACCCTCGCCGCGCCATCAACGCCCCTTATGTAAACGGGCTTTTTATACATAAGCAGCTCGACGATTTTTGCAAATGCAAGATAAGGATTGGCGCAGACCAGGAAGTTCTGTTTATTCCCCTGAAGCGGGGACAAATGCACGGCTTTAAATTTTGGGGAAACGATGATGGCGGACGCCTTTGTTTGTTGAAACTTTTTAACGTACTTATCGTTAGATATAAAGGTGATGTGACCTTCTACGGCGTCATCCATACCCATAACGCCGCGTAACTTTATCAACGGGTCTCCAACAACCTCGCCGCCGATAAATTCAGCCAATTCTTGCAGTGTTTTTTCCATGAAAAGAAATTTTCGTAACAAGGTATACAAGAAATAACGTAACAATTAACATAAACCATCCAAGCAGTCCGGTAATCACGTCATCATCGCCATACAACCATGGGTAATTTGTGCTGGCATACCTGAGATATGAATCATTTGTCTTAATCAAAAACACCCAGCCCGCATGAAGCCCGATGGAGAAATATAATGACCGTGTCCTGAGATATGCATAAGACAACACCACGCCAATAAGAAAAAGCCCAATGGCTGAAGGCAAAATCGCAGGAAGCTGCACAACGATGTTTTTAAATGATTGGTAACAGACGACAAAACCAACAAATGGGTATAGCCCCTGGGTAACTATTACTTTTGCTTTCAAAAAATGCAAGAGGGAATAAAAAAGGCTGCTGACGCACACGGCGGACAGAGGGCGCATATCTTGTAAAAAGCTCTGCAAGATGAACCCCCTGAAAAGTGTCTCTTCAATACAACCGACCACGCCGGCAATCAGGATTGTTTCAAATAAACCGATAATGAAGCTGCCGATAGATATTGCGTTCCATTGTAATATCCAGACGCCAGTGGAACACAAAAAAGAGGTATAGACAATAAAAACACCGACACCCAGCAAAAACCCCATCTGCAACTGGCCGAGCCATCCTTCGTAGTATTTCATGCCGATGGAGCCAAAAGCACGTATCTTCAATGGTTTTCTGAAGAAAATTGCAATAAGTACCGCGACCGCCAGTATAATGCGCCGTAACACCTTCCCAAAGTCGTAACTTCCGTTCTTGAATTTCAGGATGTGCGTCAGGAAGGCATTGGAAGGCAAGAAGGCATCAAGACACTCTTTCACAACCGGCGCCAACAAACAACTCAGGAATAGTACGAAAAAGTATAAGAGAAATACCTTCTTGTATTGCTTTATTTCCGTTAACAAATGTAAATTCATGATGAAATAATAGTGTTATAAAAAGAAGTTGTCAACTGAAAAGAGGTTTTGCTCACTCCTTTGCAACAGTTTCCACAATAAACCGGTTTTGTTCCTTGACAAGTTCCATCTCCAATTATAGAGTATATAGAATTATTAACGGGTGCATGATACATGATGCGGGGTGCGGGATAAAAGGATGTTAGATACCAAAGTACGAGCATCCATCATCTTGTATCTTGAGTAGCGCAGGCTTCTAGCCTGCCGATTATATTTAATGTATGGGAATTTCAAAGTTAGGCCTGAAAGGCCGGCAGGGTATAGTGGGGGGGGGCGTGCCTCCCTCTGTAAAGATAATAAAATAATACAAGCCCCGAAGGGGAGGCAGGACGCACCCTCGTTCCCAAGCTCCAGCTTGGGAATGTGCCTGTGCCGGAAGCTCCAGCTTCATTTTATTTTCGTGGTAAAAAAATGGTAGATTCCAGGAAAGATAAGTGTCTTCGCCATATTGTGCGTCCTTTTCTGTCGCCCCTTCGGGGCTGGTTATCTTATGTTTCTTTACCAGGGGCTTCACCCCTGGCTATGTACTTTCAGCCCTTCGGGCCTGTTGTAGAGCGAAGAAGCTCTTCGCTCTACATGAAAAAGCTGCCGCCGTAAGTGACCTAATTTAATTAAAAAAATGCAGGCTGGAAGCCTGCGCTACCGCTATCACGCAACGTGTATCGTGCGTCTTTTAACCCGTCTCATCAGACCTTTCTACTCACTCATATTATGAACAAACGAACATTACTCGTAGTCGATGACAATATTATGACACGGCAGCATATTCTATCGGTTGCGCAGAATATGGAGTTTGACGTTGAAGAGGCAGAGAACGCTGCAGAGGCAATCGAGTTGCTTAAGAAAGGGATTGCCATTAACGTGGTTATTGGCGACATCAGGACGTCAGGCGCAAGCGGCATGGAGTTCTTAAAGTCTCTCAAGGCTAAATCTCCGCCTCCGGTCATTATGCTGGCAACGATTGACGGTACCGTCGTCATTTCAAAGGAATTCGTAACGGGCGGGGCATTCGAGTATTTAACAAAATCCATAGAGACAGCGTCGATTGAAAAGACGGTGGATACCGCCGATTACCATAAGCAGTTATCCGAAAAACCCCAAGTAGAATTGACAAAAACACCAAAGGTGCTGGTGCTTGAAGACAATACGTCATGCAAAAATATTATAGAAACCGCGATAAAAGAAATTGGATATGACATTGTAGCCGCCCCGAATGGAACGGAAGCACTTTCACTGATTAATCAAGGTGGCTTTGAAATGATCGTTGTAAATAGCCGATTTCCAGATAAGGATGACATTATTCCGCTTATGAACATGAATGCAAAAGGTTCTGACGTGATCGTCATATTTGTCACTGACTCCCCGGATATTGATATGGCCGTTCAGGCCATAAAAAAAGGGGCTTACGACTTCATTCCAAAGCCACTAGACGCCGAAAGATTGAAAACCAGCGTCCGTACCGCGTGGGAAAAGAAGCGGCACGACTTGCAGGAAAGGCTCTTGCTGCTATTGTATGAAGAAATTAAGAAAAACGCCATTAATGATACCCTGACCGGACTCAGGAATGGCGGCTACGCAACGATGAGACTTGAGGAAGAGATTAAAAGGGTAAAAAGAGGGGACTATGACACCTTTGCCGTTGTTATCGGGGATATTGATAACTTTAGAATGATTAATGACAAGGCGGGCCGGCACATTGGCGACGTCGTTCTTAAACAAATAGGAAACATTGTAAAAGAAACGGTCAGAAAAACAGATATAGCGTCCCGCACCGACGGGGATGAGTTCATGATGATCCTTCCCGGCACCGATTGTTACGGCGCCGAATTAATGGTAAAAAAGGTTATCAAGAGGATTATGGAAATCAACCGGCAGGAGCACACAAGCTTACAGGACCTGCCCGTTGATATCACTATGAGTTTTGGAATTTCTTGCATAGACTGCGCAGGCCCGGAATTTGTAGAACTTTTAGCAAAAGCGGATTACGCCCTTTATGAATGCAAGATGCTGCGTGATGAGAAATGCCTTACTTACGAAAGGCTGCTGCGTGAAAAGCCACACAACGAGGGTCTCTTTGAAATAACCGATGAATTTGAAAAAGAAATAAGTAACAAGATTGCGTATTCTCTGGCAAGCCTCATAGACCACAAGGATATGAGAACCAGAAATCATTCTAAATTAGTCTCCGCTTTGTCGGTAAGATTGGGAAAATATCTCTGCTTGCCTGACGAGACCTTGTATAAAATTCAGATGGGAGGGATGTTACACGATATCGGTAAGCTTGGCGTGTCGCTTGAAATATTGGGCAAACGGGACAAGCTGACGGCGGAAGAGATCGAAACACTGAAAAGGCACGTGGAAATTGGCGTTAAAATAGTATCCAGCATCCATAATCTTGAGATGGTCGCGCCGGTAATCGCATCCATCTACGAGCGATGGGATGGCACCGGATATCCAAATGGCCTGAAAGGGGAGAAAATCCCGATAGAATCCAGGGTTATTGCGGTAGTAAACACCTATCTGGCCATGAGGATTGATAGGGCATATCGAAAGGGCGTTGCGGACAGCACGGCCATTGAGGAACTGTTAAAGAACCGTGGCAAACAGTTTGATCCTCAAATAATAGATGCATTTTTGCAGATACAAAGACAGAGATGACGGTTTCAAGTTTCAAGTTTCGAGTTTCAGGTTTCGGGTTTCGGGTTTCGGGTTTCGGGTTTCGGGTTTCGGGTTTTGTGATGGGGCGCGGGTTGGATTGGTATAGGCCTGGTTTTTATAGGAATTGCACATAAGGTGAATACAGTATTGTTGATAAGTTTTGTTATATGGGTGTTTTCCCTCCTGCTCATTTTGCTTGTTCTTATTGTGAATCCATTCATGATTTGGATTAAATATCTTGTCAAGGGAAGAAAACCGGTACGGTACTCTCCCAATTATCGCCCATCCGTAAGTTTGGTCATCGTTGCCCGCAATGCAGAAAAGTGCGTTGTTAAACGACTTAAAAATTCCCTTGATCTCGTTTTTCCATCAGAAGATCACGAGATTGTATTTTTCTCAGATGGTTCAACTGACAACACGCTAAAATACGCAAAAAGCGTTCATAGCGACAAAATTCGCATTTTTTCCTCATCCGAACACTTGGGGAAAAACAACGGCCTTAACCAGGCTATCAAAGAATGCAAGGGAGACATCCTAGTACTTTCTGACGTAGACGTCATGCTTGATAAGGACACCATACTAACATTAGTCAAACATTTTAGTGATCCAGAGGTTGGAGGTGTCTGTGGGGAAAAAGCGCTTCTCAAGGTCAGGATGGATATGTCAACGTCACAGACCTATCATATACGATTCGAAAAAACGATCAAAGAACTGGAAAGCCTTACCGGCAGCATATCTTCCAATGACGGCACGTTATACGCCATTCGGAGAAGTCTGTATAAACCGCTGCCTCCTGGGGTCACGGACGACCTGTACGTCTGCCTATCGGTTGTAAAACAGCGTAGCCGTTTTCTGTATGAGCCTGAGGCAAAGGCGTACATAGAGCCACCTTCCAAGAGCACCAGACACGAGATGGTAAGGCGAAGAAGAATCGTATCAAACAGCCTCATGGGACTCTGCTTGATGAGGGAATTGATGAACCCATTCAAATATGGCACGTTTGCAATCATTCTTTTCATCAACAAGGTGTTACGGAGGATGATACCATTTTGCCTGTTACTGGTCTTTTTTTCAAACGTGTTTTTATCTTTCCATTCAACGGCGATGGAGGTGTTTTTAGGCTTACAAATTGCATTTTATTCCCTTGCCGCCTCTTATAAGCTTTTCTTTAGGAAGTATTCCGGATTGAAAAAAGTAACGAAGATAGCCGCGCTTGTCTACTATTTTTGTGTGGGGAATTGCGGAACGTTACTGGGAGTGCTGTGGTTTTTAAAAGGAAGCAACATGACAAAGTGGGAGCCTATATCTGATGGGGAATATAACAATAAAAAGCACTAACAAGATATTTCGAGTCATCTATTGCAACAAATGACCGCCCACACAGGCATCAACACGAGCGAGACTTTTCACGTTCGTTCCAATCCGCAAGCACGGGTTTTGCATGTCACTTTGGGAGGGTGTATTTTTTATAAAAACCAATGTTCTTATAGACAAGGCTTGCCGTTAGAAAATTGGGGGCTTCATTTCCAGGATTGGGCTTTAATTCAACGACGTCCAGCCCTACCACCACCTTTTTTTGATACACTTTTCTCAAAAAATCTATGGTTCTATACCACCCTAATCCCCCTGGCACCGGCGTTCCCGTAGCCGGCATAATGGATACGTCCAGACCGTCAACGTCCAACGTTACGTAAACGTAATCTTCCAAGGTTTCCAGGGCGTCGTCGTGCCAATCGTCATTGTCGTGAATGTCTTTCGCATAAAATACCGAAACGGAGTCTTTGTTCTTTTTTACAAAGTCAGACTCTTCTTTCGATACAACGCGAACGCCAAAGCTGGTAACCTTGCACTTGAAGTCTTCCACCATTCTTCGCGATACGCTTGCATGGCTATAGCGAGTACCTCCAAAATGGTCCATGAAATCAAGATGCGCATCGAGTTGAAGCACAGACAGTTTCTTGTATTTCTCCTTATATGCCTTCACCATCCCCTGCGAAATGGAGTGTTCCCCGCCCAATGCTACCAGAAACTTATTGTCATTCACAATAATGCGGCTAGCATGATAGGTGGCATCAATTACCTTTTTCGGATCGGTATGTATCTCCTCAACAGCCAGCGTGCCTGCCGTGAACATCCCAACGGTATAAGCCTCTCCTAATTCATCATCGTAAGGCTCCACGTTGACAGAGGCGTTTAAAATCGCATTGGGGCCAAGCTTTGTCCCTGTCTGATAAGTAGCCNNNATCAAAAGGCACCCCCATAATTACAACCTTGGATTTTTTATAGCCTTCGTTTTCATTCTTGTAATCGTTAGGAAATGCGCCAAATTGCAGGGAACTTAAGAGGTATTTTCTTAGATCACTTAACATCTCAATCTCCCAACCCGAACAAGTCGGAAAAGTTAATCAACATTATGTATTATTCTTTCGTTGTTGCAACAACTAACAGATGCTTTTGAATATATCCCAAAACAAAAGAAGCTGGAGCTTCTGGTACAGGCGCACTCCCAAGCTGGCGCTTGGGAACGAGCAGGTCTAATAAAGCAAAAAGGGCATCTAACATCAGATGCCCTTTTTAGCCTCTTTATTTAAAATGATACCGATGATTCAACTATCGGTTATCTCTTCTCTTCTTCAACATTGCTGCGCCAAACATGATTACGGCTACGATACCAATGATACCGCCAATCATTCCAGCAGCGCCTTTCCTGCCCTTTGCAGCCAACATCTCATCAACCTTCTTGCCTCTCTTAAGCGCAATGGCCTGGCTTTCAAGATTGTTAATGCCTTGATAAACCTTCGCTGCGCCATACCACCAAGCGATGTCCTGCTGGCCGTGCGCAACACCCTTCCAAGCATGCGCTTTGTCACCGAACCACATGTTAGCATAGGTAAGTTCGATCTCTGACGGGTTGTTTTTACCGGTCATGAACAAGCCATACAACCCAAGTATTGGTCCGACGACAGGCACTTTACCACCCGTAGTCTTAAATGCCTTGTAAACTGCATCGCCTAACAATCCTGGACCAAGCGCGTCGGCAAGGATGTCACCGAGAGGGAAGATGTCCCTTTCTTTAATCGGCACGTCAAACTCATCGTTTGCTGCGATATCGTCCACGATGCTTTGTGCCCTATCTTGCAACTTCCACATTTCAAACATGAAGTTGTCTAAGTTTTCACGATATAGTCTCGCGAATCTCGGGCTGTGGCACTTACTGCACACGGCAACCCATTGCTCTGACCGCTTCTTATTGTCTGGAGAATATACATCCAGCTTGTAATTCAACGGCGGCAGGTTGATACCAAATGGATAATCCTTTAATGATGATTTGTATTCTACTCCTTTTGGAGGCACCGTTCCCATTCTCCATACACCCTTAGTAACCGGATTGTGGGCAAACTTGCCGTTACCCTGGTCAAAATGACAGAACTGACATGTTGGAGTCCTGTAATCCTTGCCGGGTACAACTTCAGCTAACGGCTTTTCCCAATCCCAATGCTCCCCTTCCATGTGGTAAATGTAACCCATTTTGGATTCACCGTACGACTCGGCATCTGGATGATCAAATCCCATGTGGCAGCTCATACAAGCCTCAGGCCTTCTACCTTCCGCTGCTGCAAATTTATGCCTTGAGTGGCATATATTGCAACGATCTGTGGCATGGCATAGATCGCAACCAAACTGCGCGGCTGGATATCCTCTGCGGAACATCTCAGGGTACCATGGCGGAATAACGTTTGCGGCCAAACCCTCAATGTGGTTCGGACGACCACGCTCTGCCTCACTCATAAATTCTGTTACTTGCTGTGGATGACATTCACCGCACGTGGCAGGGGTTGGCATGTGTAATTCCTTGTGGTCTTTCCCGTGGCAATCGCTACAGGTTACCTCTTTCAAATCACGCCCGATCAGTCTCTCTATTTGTTGAGTCTTTTCGGTAGTTCTGGCATTCTTTCTAAGATTCGCATGTGTTGAATCTCTCCAGTCGTTTACAAAGCCAGGCGTTACTTCTTCATGGCATTTTACGCACTCAATCGGTTTATACCTTTCCAACAACTGGTCATAATAAGTGCCATCCGGCTTTACGTAATGCCTTACCGGGAACCAATACATCTGCAACGGAACCGGCTTGTATAAATTCTGCCATGGTCCATCGCCTCTCTCCATGCCGACATTCGTAGTAAACCAATCCTTTAACGTATCGTTCGGATAAAGAATATCATAATAACTCGTGGCCTTCTTTTGCAGTTCCTTCAATTCAGCGTCCGACTGCGCCTGAACGCTACCTCCATACAAACTCCACATCAACGGGGCAACGAGCAAAATCGAGCCCAATTTCCACAATTTCATTGTAAGCCTCCCTCCCCTAAAAATTGCAAACTTATTAAGAAATCACTATAAATTTTCTAGTAAATCTTTGGCAAAGACTTTGAGGACGCGCCGCCCTTCTCAGTTACACCCGCTTTGTAAGGAGTGGTATGCTGAGGAAAGAACCATTCGTCCGAAGCGCCTCTTTCCTGGAAAAATTTAAGCCGCATCACATGCCCGCGCGAGTGGTGACACGGACCGCAAATGTTATACGGTGTGCCGAAAGTGCCTACTTTGGCAAGTTTCTGACCCTCCGGCGCTTTCCCTATATCCATGAAGTAGCTAAACACCTCTCCGGGGCCGTGACACGCTTCACAAGTTACCCCTTCTTCGGAGTATTTGCCTGTCGCTTCGTCATAGCCGGTTGTATGGCATTTTAAACAGGACTTCCTATATTCCTCATTACCGGCAATGTAATCAGGCGCTTCTTTTACCCGTTCAAAAGTTTTAAACTTGATTCTTTGCCATCTCTCTACGTGAGGAGACGTCAGCCCCTTATGGCACTTAATACATTTTTGGCTGCCAACGAAAATGGCCTTATCTCCTGTAATAGAATATTTCCTAAAATCACCCATTTCGATCCTGTTGTTAGGGTCTGCCTCTTCAGGGGTTAATGTAGCAAGCTCACTCCAAAACTCAAACATAGGCTCTGCATTAACCAACCGCTGTTCCATCTGTCTTTTGTGATAGAACATTCCTTCGTGCGCCATCTCTTCACCCAATGCCCTACCGATACCTCCGTGGCAAACGGTACAGCCGTAAATATCAACGGGAAACTCTTTGGTATTGGGGTGGGAGGCCTTCAGCTTCTCTTCGTCAATATGACAGGTCGTACACCTATCGACCTTACTGCCGTTTTGCCTCTTTGACCAACTAAAATCACCTTTTAAGAGTATCTGCTTTATCTCATAGGTCGGCTTCCTGAAGGCTGCAAGCCGCTTCCCCAGCAATTCTTTTTCTTTAACCGAGGTAGCTGCGGCATACAACAGTTCCGTTTTTTCCGCCTGTTCAGCGTAATACTCTTTTTGATACTTTACCCATTTTGGATTGAATTCAGCATTAATCCACATCATGCTGCTCCCAAAAAACAGGGCGCTCAAAACAAAAAATATCAATCTTTGTACACTCATAATTCATCCATTCTGGAAACAAAATATTTCCGCATTATAAATATTCAGATGTTAATCCAAGGTGTAGCTATTATGTACTTGACGTTAAACGCTAATCGGAAGACCATTTTTATGACCGTAGCGATCATGGTTAGAAGCAGACCCATCGTTAACGCGTACCGTATTACACCCAACTTTTGGAAAAAATCCTTTTTCACAAGCGCAGGGATAGTCATTCCCAGAAAGTAAAATCCACACACAAGAATGACTCCCAATGGCAACGGTAGACTATGCAACGGCGGTGGCGTTGGGAAATCGTGCGTCCATTTTTCCCATGGCCAGAAAAACGCCCAGAACGGTCCGCGAAGCGCAGTGCCTATGTATATTAAAATATACCACAGGACATAACCCGCCATAAAGACCGTGATGGAAAACTTGCGCTCTTTGTAACAATAATAGCCGTTTCCCTTGGGATTGTTATCCAGGTAAGGTATCATAATCAATCCAACGACAATGATCGATGGAAGAACGACACCCGCAAACCAAGGGTCAAAATACACCAAGGCTTCCTGAAGACCCAGGAAGTACCACGGCGCCTTGGCCGGATTCTCCGCCTGACCCGGATTAGACAACTCTCTCAACGGAGCGTCGGTAAAATACGAATAAACAAGTAGCCCAACCGTTACAAAAATAGCCGCTAAGAACTCTTTCGCGACTAGGGTGGGCCATGTAAACACCTTGTCGTCCTTAACTTCTACTACCCCTCTCTTCTCCTGCCTTACTTCCATGGAACCACTCCTCAGAAATATCTTTGTTAAACCCGTTACAAAAATTATTTTGCCATCTAAAAACTATAACGGACCTGAAATACCGCCGTCTTTACGCACACGCCAAAAATGCACCATCATCAGCGCAGCAGCTATAACGGGTATCCCCACGCAATGCCACACGTAGGCTCGCAACAAAGCCGGAGCATCGATCATTGTGCCGCCAAGCAAAGCAAAACGAACATCGTTATTTGCCTTCATACCTAATATGTATGAAAAGGGGCCTTCGTGACCGAGCAGCGGCGTTGCACGCGCCATATTCGTGCCTACCGTAATAGCCCAATAACCCAACTGATCCCAAGGCAACAAATATCCGGTAAAACTTAACAAAAAAGTAAGAACTAACAGCACCACTCCAACAACCCAGTTAAACTGCCTTGGTGGTTTATACGAACCCGTTAAAAACACGCGCAACATGTGTATACTTACGGTAATAACCATTGCGTGCGCTCCCCAACGGTGCGAATTTCTCAAAAACCTGCCAAAAGGCACCACGTACATCAGATCCACAATATCCGCATACGCCCTGTTAACGTCAGGGACGTAATAAAACATAAGCAGGATACCCGTTATCGTTTCAAACAGAAATATGAAAAACGTAATCCCACCCATACACCACGTAAAACGTATCTTTGTGCCATGCTCTCTTACCTTGGCAGGGTGCAGATGCAACCAAATGTTGCTAATAATTTGAAGAACCCTGTTGCGGGGAGTATCCGAGTAACCATGCCTAAACACGGACCTCCAAATTTCGTTATCAGTTATTAATTTTATTAATTGTTGCAGTAATTTCATTTGAATATCCCTTTCATCGTTTCACTTGTTCCGCTATTTCCTCCCCTCATAATAAAGATAGCCCCCCTCTATCCCTCCGTTTCTTCTAACACTTTATTAATCTCTTCATTAGGCTTCCAAAGCACACGCTTTAAGGATATCACGTTTACCGGACAGTCTTTACAATTGCCACACCGTATACAAACGTCGGTATACTTTACCACAATGCCATCCTTCGTAATGAACGGCCTATACGGCTGATCCTCGTTGCTGACGTCAACCTGCTTTAATGCTCCAACGGGACAAACCAGGCTGCATCTTCCGCACAGTACACAGTCGTTCGTCTCAACGTTAATGCTGAGGTCACATTTCAAACACCGCATCGCCTCTATCTTGGCCTGCGACTCGTTAAGGCCAAGCTCAACAAGGTCAAACGTTCCCTTCCTGTCATCTACCGGCAACATGTCCATGTTTTGGCGTGGAACGGCGTCGTAATTTTCTTCCCTTGCATCAATGTCACTATCAATAAGGGTAACCCAAACCTTCTTTTGCGGTTTTTCCAGGGCTTCCCCTCTTAAAAATCTATCTATCGATTTTGCCGCGGTGTGACCCTGAGCAATGCACTCGATTATCGTACTTGGACCCAACGTCACGTCGCCGCCGGCAAAAACGCCCTTTTTACCGGTCGCCAGATTATCATCCGCAACGATGGTACCCGTTTTGGTTACTCCTATTCCATGGTCATCGCCAAGGAACTTCAAATCCGCCTCTTGACTGATAGCGGTGATAATACAATCAACGTCAATTATGAACTCGGAATTAGGCACCGGCTCCGGCCTTCTCCTGCCGGTATTATCCGGTTTTCCAAGCTTCATCTTAATGCACTGAAGCCCATTCGCCTTCCCGTTCTCGGTGATAATTTTTATTGGGGCGGACAGGTAGTGGAATTTTACGCCTTCATGCTCGGCTTCCTCAATTTCCCACGACAACGCAGGCATCTCTTCCCTGGTTCTCCGGTAAACGATAAAGGCCTCTTCACTTAAACGTTTTGCCGTTCTGACGGCGTCGATAGCGGAGTTTCCACCGCCGATCACCGCCACCCTCTTTCCAGGACTCCTCGTATCGCCATCATTTACCCTCTTGAGAAACTCCAGGCAGTCCATAACACCTTCAGTTCCCTCTTCGCCAGGGACTTCAAGCCTCTTGCCCTTTTGCGCGCCAACGGCTATGAAAACAGCCTTGTACCCATCCTTAAATAAATCGGCAACACTTTTTCCCGGTTTTCCGATAGGTGTGTTTAGTTTGATGTTAACACCACGTGCCACGACGTGGCTGACGTCAAACATAATCTGCTCCCGAGGCAGCCGGTAAGAAGGAATCGCCCACATCATCATTCCGCCAACCTGGTGTTCCTTTTCATAAACGGTAACTTTGTATCCCATACCCGCAAGGTCGCTGGCGGCAGTAAGTCCGGCAGGACCTGCGCCGATAACGGCAACCTTTTCCGTTCTGGCTGTTGTTTTTGTGGGGGGAATTCTGACTTTATTTTTGTAGATATAATCGGTAACAAAGCGCTTTAAGGCGTCAATCGCGACAGGCCTGTCAAAATCACCGCGCTTGCATTTAGATTCACAGGGGTGCGGGCAAACGTGTCCGCATACGGCAGGAAATGGATTGGTTTCTCTCATCAACCGATAAGAATCCGCATATCTGCCCTGGCTGATCAGACGTATATAACCAGGCACATCCATGTGCGCCGGACACCGGTGTTGGCAACGAATGTTCCCTTGTAACCAATCCGAATCTACAAGCACCCGCATGCCTTGCTTAGGTATTGTTGCTTGAGTCATATTTATAGCCTTATTTTAAAAAAGAATTAAATGTAAAAGCATAACCTATACGACCAGCTCGGTCTCAAGAGGAACTACTTTGCTGGTGTCAACAACAAGCTTGCCCGCATCATCCAAAACAACTTCAAAATGGTCCAAAGGTCTTGGGGCAGGGCCGGCAAAGTTTACGCCGTTCCGATAATACTTGCTTCCGTGGCAAGGGCATTCAAATATGTTCTTTTCCTTCGAAAATTCAACCGCGCAACCCAAATGCTGGCAAACCACAGAAATCGCTTTAAAGCTGTTGCCGTCACGCACAACAAAAATCTTTCTCGGTTTTAGCGTAGTAACCGAATTTTCCAAAAAAGCCTTCGGTTCCCCCACGGCAAACCTTGGAGAAGGCTCAAAGAGGACCTTGGGATAGAAAAACCCTTTATATCCCATGATCTCAATCAAATATGCCCCAATAGTCGTAAAGAACAAACCCCAGCCCGCTAACGACAAAAAATTCCTACGGGAAAACGTAAACCAAATACCGCTTTTGCACTCAGACGTGTGACATTTGTCTTTTTCCTTCGCTTCCATAAATATCCTCCCCCCCGCTGTTGAAGAAAACCCTTCCCTAAACTACCCCAAAGTTAATATTTATTTTAGTCTCAATAATATCTTCATAACCTAAAAATCCTGAGGCCGCATCTTATATTTATCAGTGAAAAAAGTCAAGGATATTTTATCAAAACGTAGAATATTTTCACGTTTTTTTCACTAATAAACGATATGCGCCCTCCTTATTCTCCACTTTGATAATTTTATGCCCCTCCTCCTTCAAACTTCTTGGCACACTCCGGATAGGCTCTCCATCGTCCAAAATGACCTCTAATATCTGGCCGGCATCCATCATTTCCAGCTTGAGTTTGGTTTTTACAAAATTAATAGGGCAGAGAACACCCCTTAAGTCTATGCTGTCGTCAGGAACGGTCTTTTCATCGTCTGCCATACGGAAAACTCCACAATTTTACGTAAAATTTCTCGAAATGTGCCTGATTCAATTATGATTTTATTTCTTCCTCTTCAAACTGATTACCTTCTTCACGAAACACCCATGACTTAACATTCGTCTTCTCCCCTTTTTCTACGGCAACGATTATATAAGAAAACCAGGAACAGGCATGGTCCGCGTCATACTGGGAAGGTACGGCAGGGTGGTCCGGGTGAGAATGGTAAACCCCAATGATTTGCAAACCATTTTTCGTGGCCTTTTTATCAACCTTTTCAAAATCACACCGCTCTATAACAAATCGGTCGTGCGCCCTTTCAAAATTCCTGTTGGGCACGGGACAAACCTCCACCACCCGCTTTTCCGGGGAATCTGTGCCGACCAAAAGGCCGCAACACTCCGAGGGATAACTCTTTATTGTCAGACTCTCTATATAGCGAAGTTTCTCACTATCAATGAACAGCAAAAGTAATTTCTCCTGAATAAACACTCCGGCAAAGCAACCGACCAACTTGAAAACCACAGATTTCACAGATTACACAGATTTGGGATTAATAAAACCCATAGATTGTTTTAGAGTTCGTAATAAGTTCACAGAGTACCTGCAATTACTAAAGACGCCCCTACTTCTATAAGAGCAGTTTTTGAAAATCCCCGTCAGGCAATGCAAAATGGTGACACGCTCCCTGTTTTTTTAATCTGTGTAATCTGTGGTTCCGGCAGTTCCTTCGAAAGCTTGACCCATTTTGGGAAGGTAAACCACAGATAAAGTTTTTATACCTCTCTTCGTAAGCTAACCGTTGCCTGCCCAAAAACTGGTGCTCAAGTAACGATCTCCACGATCGGGAAAGATGGTGACAATGGTGCCACTCTCAATTTCGTTCGACACCTTCAACGCCGCAACCAGCGCCGCGCCGGAGGAGTATCCGACAAAAAAACCCTCCTCCGCCGCCAATCTCCTGACGGCGTTATAAGCATCTTCCGTTTCCACCATTATCTTCCGGTCAGGAAAACGTTCGTCATAAATACCCGGCACAATCGAAGTGGCCATGTGCTTCATGCCTTCCAGGCCATGAATCGGGGTGGCAGGCTCAACGGCAATTACCTGCACCGCCGGGTTGAAATCCTTTAAGCGCCGGCCGGTCCCCATAAGCGTGCCGCTGGTGCCCAGGCAGGCGACAAAATGGGTTACCGCGCCTTTTGTTTGTTCCCAAATCTCCACGCCCGTAGTTTCATAATGCGCCTTCCAGTTTGCCGGATTATTGTACTGATCGGCATAAAAATATTTGGAAGGGTTTTCGGTTACGATCTTCTTTGCCTCCAGCATAGCGCCATCCGATCCGAGCAACGGATCGGTGTATACAATCTTTGCCCCAAAGGCGCGCACAATCCGCTTCCGCTCCTCGCTTACGTTTAACGGCATCACCAGGGTCACTTTATACCCCCGTGACGCGCCGATAAGCGCATACGCGATCCCCGTATTGCCGGAGGTCGAGTCAATAATAATCTTATCCTGGCTCAGTACCCCTGATTTTTCGGCATCCTCAACAATACGCAATGCTGGACGGTCCTTCACAGAGCCTCCAGGGTTAAACCATTCCGCCTTGGCATAGATTTCCACGTCTCTGCCTTTTAAACCCTTCGTAACCCGGCTCACCCTCAACAAGGGCGTATTTCCAACTTTGTCCAAAAGCGAACTTCTGGGAATTTGTCCGGATTTACCCCTCGCGTCTTTCGTAACGGAACCAGCCACAACGGTACTGCCTTTCCTTGAGTTATATAAAAAGCTGTGTCTCAGCGCCTTCGGCCATTTCCAACAAGGTCGTCATCCCAAGAATATCGTCTACCTTTGACTTAACCACAGACTCTTCTAGTTCCATAAGCTTTACCGCCGCCGTACACGCATACACCTTCAAATTCCCCATCTTCCGCACCTCATTGAGTATCTCCGGCAACGAAATGGGATTAATCTTCTGCATCCGCTCGGCCAACCGTTTGCCCTCTTCCCCAAACTCCGCGGATAATTTTGTCACGTCAAAATCATCGGTTGCAAACCTCTTCAATGCCCAAAAAAATAGGAAGATATACGTCTCTCTTCCCATAGAAGCCGCAGTAATGGCAAGGGTGATGATCTGGTACAGCTTATCGTACGTACCGCTGTGCGCGAATATGACGAATTTTTTCTTGGTTTTCACAATTACCCCTTTGTAAAAGCGCTTGAAACCTCCTTATTAAACTTGCTCACCCCTACACGCTCAATACAGGTGCCGATTCTTTCCTTCGTTTTGCCGTTTTCCTTGTACCATTTCAACGTTGCAGCAATAAAGTCGTTTACCTTGTTGTCCGGCAGGAAATTGGCCACCACGTCTGCCTCGCGGGGATGCCTGCCGTGCTTGCCGCCGGTACGCACCAACCAGCCTTTTTTCTTGTCTTTCCAGGCGTCCGTCGGACACGCCTTGATACAGTCGCCGCAATACACACACTTGGACTCGTCAAACACCGGCTGGCCTTCTTTATCGGGGACGATAGCGCCTTCAAGGCACGCCTTTGCGCACAGGGTGCATCCATTGCACAAATCCTTCGTCCACGCCGGATAAACAACACCCTGAAACCCTAAATCCATCTGCCGCGTCCTTGCGCAATCAATGGGACATCCTGAAAAACTCATCTTAAACTTATGGTGGCATGGCGTACCGAAAAACGCATCATCAACCTCAAGCGCCTTTGATTGTGTGTCCATAATCCCATTCGGGTTGTATTCGCAGCCACCGCAAGCGGTGGGTACCCTGACGCGCGGCCCACAGGACGCAATCTTCTGCCCTACCGTCGCCAATTCCTTCACAACCGTGTCAAAGTCGTCAATGTGAACTCCGATAATCTCTACCGACTGCCTGAAGCTTAAATGACAATATCCCAACCGGCTGTATTTTTTCGCTACCTCCGCAATTTTTACCAGCTTCTCGGCGGTAATCCTTCCCCCCGGCACCTTCAAACGCACCGTGAAGAGGTCTTTTTGCGTCTGCTTTATAAAACCGCCTGATTTTAGTTCGTTAAAGTCAACCCTTTGTTTGCCCGTCTTTTCAGCCATGTAAACTCCTTATATTTTTGGTATCATGCACCGTTTATATCTTTGGATTTGAGAATACGATAGACAACCCGACAAATAAGGCACTGTTTAATACTAAATACTTTATCCGCGGTTTATCTTTACCAATAAAACTGTTTTGAAAAGAACTAAAGGAAAACGACGCAACGTTTTCTATTTTGTCCTAATGTAATAACGTCGGTAAGTTAATGGCTATGCTTTTCCCTGCGCTTATCAATTTGTGTCAAGATTAAAACGGTAATTGCCAAGAGAACGCATCCTGCTAACGTGATGTAAAAACTGGTCATGGCCGTTCCTCCTTAATCAGGCGGTATAGTAAAGTATGCAACAGCAAATAATATTATAACAGCTACGATAGCAATTCATTAAAAATCTTTCAAGGAAAAAGAGGTTTGCGTCCCGCCCCGCCTCATTTGGAACTGGAAGTTTTTTCAGTGACGATTTCCAGCATTTTCTTCTTCGCTTCAGAAACACCACTTTTTTTAACAATATCGAGAATATCGAGACCTGCAATACGCTGTAAAATATCACGCCGCACCTTATCGTCGGAAATCTCCGCAAGCGCCCACTTCCGCATCTCTGACAAAAGCCTGGTAAACTCGTCGTATTCCTTCCCAAACTGGTTTTCCAGGCTCTCACGGATATTACGCGCCAACGCAGGGCTTGACCCGCCCGTTGAGACGCTTACGCACAGGTCGCCGCGCATAATAGTCGCAGGCACAATAAAAGAACAAAACTCCGGCCTGTCAACAACGTTTACGAGCAAACCCCTCTTAACGGCGTCATAGTATATTCTTTTATTTACCTCTTCGTCGTTGGTAGAAGCGATAACCACTGCCGCGCCTTCCAGAAACGATTCGTCATATTTCCGCTTAATCCGCTCCACACCCACCATCTTTTCCAATTCAGGGTAAAACTCAGGAGACACCACCGTTACCTTGGCGCCCGCTTCTTGCAGGCTGCAAACCTTGCGCCAGGCGACCTCGCCCCCCCCTATTACAACGCATTTTTTGTTCTGTATGTTTAAAAATATCGGATAATATTTTGCCATGATTGCCTTTATTAAACTCGTAACAGTTTACGTAGGGCGAACCTTTAGGTTTGCCTCACGCCGTGCAACGACTGTTGGATTCGCATAAACAAATTCGTATTTTCAAACCAACAACACTTTTAACGTAACAGTTTACCGCGGAGTGCGCGGAGAAATAAGAGAAAAATGGAGGTTGTCGCACAGGCTGGAAGCCTGTGCCACCTCATGTCCTGCTTATTCCTGAAATTCTTTGTTGCCACTGATTATTCTATAAACCACACTCTTGGTGGCACAGGCATCTTGCCTGTGCGGGTACCACCTCCAGGAAAAGGAAGCTGGTGCTTCCGACACAGGCTCGTTCCCAAGCTGGATAGACTGGGTCAAATGGACAATTTTACGCTATTTTTTATATTTCTTCCCCACTTTAAGGGTAGAAATGTCACAAAATGCAACGAAATCAGGCTATAATGGGCACTATTTAAGGGTTCTCACCCACTTTTGGAATAAAAAAGTTCATTTGGCACAGTCTGTGGAGCTTGGAAACGAGAAAAATGAGACTGGAACGGGAAATATTTACTGTCGCTTCCCCTTTCCTTTTTTTCTCTGCGTTCTCTGCGCCCTCTGCAGTGAACTGTTTTCCATCATTGTTTCTTATTAATGAAGGTCAAGCCCTTACCGCTTCAACAATGGCAAGGCTGAAGCCTCGCCCTACGTCTAACGACAAATCCCTTACCTTACCTCGCCCCGAATCAAGTCGTCATACGTCTCGCGTTTTCTCGTTACCCGGAACTGCTTTCCATCCACCAGCACCTCACACGGGCGGGGGCGTGAATTGTAGCTGGAACTCATGGCAAACCCATAAGCCCCCGCGCTAAAGATGGTCAGCAAATCAGCCTCATCCAGTTTCGGCAATGCCCTGTCTTTCGCAAAGACGTCGCTGCTTTCACACACCGGGCCCACAACGTCAACCACTTCCATCCCCTTTTTTACAACCTTATCGCCGGGCATTTCCACGGCGGGCATTTTGACATTTGTCGTTACCGGCCACATCCTGTGAAAGGCGTCATAGAGGGCGGGACGTATCAAATCGTTCATACCGGCGTCGCAAACAACAAATTTTTTACCAAACGAGGCCTCTTTTGTATAAAGCACCCTCGTAACCAAAATCCCGGAATTCCCCACGATAAAACGCCCCGGTTCCATCACCATGTTGCACTGCATCTCCTTCACAAAAGGAATAATCTTTGCTGCGTAATCAGCCGGGCGCATCACCTCTTCACCCGTGTAGGAAATGCAATAACCGCCACCAACGTTCAAATACTCAATGTTACGCCCCATCTTCCTGCACCGTTGAATAAACTCTGAAACCTTCTTCAACGCTTGCGCGTATGGGTCGGCGCTATAAATGGGCGAACCCAGGTGGACATGTATCCCGCACAAATCAACATTCGGATATTTGCCGGACTGCTTCATAATCTTTTCCGCCGCGGTAAAATCAATGCCGAACTTGTTTTCTTTCTTCCCGGTGGTGGTCTTTGCATGGGTCTTGGCGTCGATATCGGGATTAATGCGCAGCGCCACCCGCGCCGTTTTACCTGCCTTCACCGCCAGGGCGCTGATATGCTTCAATTCCGCCTGGGACTCCACGTTAAACATAAAAATATCATTTTCAAGCGCGTACCGTATCTCGCCGTCAGACTTACCCACGCCGGCATAGACGATATTCGACGGATTGCCCCCCGCCTTCAGCGCGCGGAACAACTCCCCGCCGGAAACGACGTCAAACCCCGCCCCCTCATCCGCCAGCGCCTTGCAAATCGCCAGATTTGAATTCGATTTTACGGAAAAACAAATCGTAGTATTGACGTCCCGGTAGGCGTCCTCTATCTCCTGGTAACGCGAAATAATAGCATTTTTACTGTAAATGTAGGCAGGCGTTCCCACCTCCGCTATAATGTCTTCAACCTTGACCTCTTCACAATAGAGCGTCTTATTTTTATATTCAAAATAATCCATATATCTACCATTTACCCCTTATTCAATTTCTTTTCCCAATAGGTAATGCGTTTTTTAACAAGCGCCGGCGCCGTGGAACCGTAACTCTTATAATTCTTAATGCAGTTCTCCACGCCCAGCACCTCATAAACGTCCTTTTCAATAACGGAGGAAAATGCCCTAAAGCCATCTAATTTCAAGTCAACCAGCTTGCAGTTAACCTTGATACACTCCCTCACGATGTTCCCCACAATTTCATGAGCCATCCGGAACGGCACGCCCTTCTTCACCAAGTACTCAGCCAGCGCAGTAGCGTCAATAAACCCCTTTTCAGCAGCCGCCAACATCCGCCCGGCAAGAAAGGTAGTATTGGCAACCACCTCGGTCAAAATAGAAACCGACGCCTGCACCGTCTCCGCCGCGTCGATGATTGCCACCTTATCTTCCTGCATATCCCTGTTATAGCTCAACGGCAAACCCTTGAGCAACGTAAGCAGCGACGTCAAATGCCCGTATACCCGTCCGGTCTTGCCCCTGATCAACTCCAGCACGTCCGGATTCTTCTTCTGTGGCATAATGCTGGACCCCGTGCAATAGGCGTCGCTGATCTCAATAAACTTCACGTCGTCGTTGCACCAGATAATCCATTCCTCGCAAAGACGCGAAAGATGCATGGCTATCATGGAAAGGCAAAATGCATACTCAACGCAAAAATCCCTGTCGCTTACGGCGTCCATACTATTCTCACAAACACCGTCAAAATTAAGGAGTTTAGCCGTAAACAGCGGGTCGGTCTGCAACGTTGTACCCGCAAGCGCACACGCGCCCAACGGCGATTTATTGAGCCGGGCGAAACAATCCTGGAGCCTCGACACGTCACGCGCAACCATCTCCACGTAAGCCAACAAATAGTGCGACAACAAAACCGGCTGGGCGTGTTGCAGATGAGTAAAACCGGGCATAATCACCCCCAAATGCCTTTTCGCCTTACTTACCAACTCCTTTTGTAACGCAGAAAGATTCCCGGCCATTACCTGCGTCTGGTCACGCGTCCAGAGCCGCAAATCAAGCGACACCTGATCATTCCTGCTACGCGCGGTATGAAGCTTTCTGCCGGCGTCGCCGATCCGCGCAATCAAGGCCGATTCAATATTCATGTGGACGTCTTCAAGCGTCTTTTTAAATTCAAACTTCCCCGCGTCAATATCCGCAAGTATCCCCTTCAAACCCTTCACAATGGCGTTCTTTTCCGGCTCAGTAATAAGCTTGCACCGGGCAAGCATCATCGCATGGGCAATACTCCCCTCAATATCGTACTGATACAACCGCCAGTCAAACGAAATGGATTCCGTAAATGACTCAACGGACGCCGCCGTCTGCTTAGAAAAACGCCCCGCCCACAGTTTCTTTTGCTTCATAACATTTGCACTTTCCACAAAAACAATAAACGATACAAAACCAGCGAAAAATAAGTGAATTAATATAGCTAAATGCGGTGAATGAGTCAACAGAAATCGACGAACTACAATGAACGGACTTTTTCAGACCAGTAGTTAAGATGGCTTTTTGGTAAGTATAAAAATATGGAATAGGAAGTTCATTTTGGTGTTTTTTCAGTGAGCAAATGAGGAAAAGGAGTCGGCGGGTGAAGGATAATTGTGGTGTGTACAGAAGGGTAACTCCAGTCGCCCTACAGGATCCTTCCGTTACCCTTCTGCACACTGTTATTGATGAATTAATGCATCTAAATTTCAATTGTAAATGATCTTGACAAACCAGTCCACCTTAGAGATCATTCGCTTTGTCCAGAATAATAAAATACTTCCCTTGGCTAACAATTACAGAAATTTTCCTCACGATCACATTTAGGGTCTTCTGATAAATCTATAACATGGTGTGGACTTCTGTTATTACCTTTAAAAGTTGAGGTTCCACCATTATACACCCGACCGATTCCGGTCACAGTCAGTTTGCCATGTTTGTGTCTATGGCCAAAGAGTAATGCGGTAATTTTATGGTCAGGTGCGGTCAATATTGCCATTAATTGCTCACCGTCCACAAGTTTAAAATTATCGCCAATAATGCCCGAGTAAGTTGGATGATGATGAAGATACACTACAGTATAGGCTGCTTTTTGTACTTTTTCACTGTTTAGCATTCTATCCAATGCTGCGAGTTGGGCATCTCCAAGTTGGCCTTGTGCAAGATACTTAGCATCCATCGATAACGCTTCATCATTTACTATTCCCTCCATTGAATCAAGCCCAATAAAAGCAACATTGTCTATCAAATCAAGCTTTGGATATTCTCTGTCCCAAGTTTTGAAATCTGCCAAAAAACAATCTTTGAATTTAGTAACGTACTCACGTGATGCCTTCGTGCCTGTACCATAATCATGATTGCCAGGAATAACCAATACGGTAAATCCGTTAGCTTTAAGTCGATCAAGATAAGGGGACGCTTTCTCATAACTCCCCTGTATTTTGGCGTCTTCTACAAGATCTCCTGTTATTACAATAACGTAGTCTCCTGCTGGTGTAATACGTTTGGAAATGTTAGTGACAATGTTATCAAACCTCGCTTCGAGGCCATTAAATCCAATATGTAAATCCGTTAGATGAATTATTTTCCTCATTCTTCCTCCTTTTGTTGGTTTTCGTTCAGTAAATAAGCAGTTGCAGTTACGGGAATAGCTTATCTAGATATTTATCTAATTCATCAATATCTAAGGCTAGATTTTCAAATACAATGTCTCTGGAAATATCTGTAAAATTTGGCGGTGCGATAAGATGCTTTTGCTTATCCCATTTAGGACCAAATATGCGAACGGCTTGATACATGAGTTTCGCCTTAGAGGTTGAAACCCCATCGCATATCATAGCATCATAAAACATTCGATGCACCTTCTTATGCGGTTGTTCCTTTTTATCGCATGCCACGTCGTGCAGGACTGATGCCCGGCGATAATCTCCAACAAATGGTGAGCCTACCGTTGACCAAAAGGCTTGTGGAATACTTGCCCCATTTATAACAGCGCCTTTTTCAGCAACCCACCACATCTTTGAATCAAAAAACTTAAAATCATCTAAAAGCTTCATATCTCTGTCATGACCGCTTTGTTTGAGCCATTCAGTAATTACACTGCCTTCAAAATACATCGTCTGTTGCATAGTATAACTCTCCAAAAAAATTTGATTTTTTATAAGGTACTTAAAATGACTTCTTATATTGTTATTGCTATCGTTTCCAAATGGAGACCAGCCACAATGGTTTCCTTTATTTAAAGGGGGCTGCAATTGAAAATCGACCAAAGGTCTCCATAATTCTACGCGACTAACTATTTATTACGGAAAAATGAATATGATTCTTATGCTTTTCGAGGGTGGCGGTATCAAAATTGTGCTTCTTGCCGGCATCGTAATTCCACTTATTGCGATCACTTTCCCCCGCTACTCCTGCATCGAATATGATCTCGTCAATCTTGAATTGCTGAACCTTGTCGTCAGTGGCTACAATCGGTAACAGTGTTCCGGCGATTTCTTCATTGCCGATATCGAATGCCCGTCCAGAACCATGAAATCCTTCGTCACGAATGATGGAGCTGATTCGGATATTGTTTAACTTGGAAATTTTAAGAATTAATTCCTGAAGCAATGCAGTTACTTTTGTGCCTTCGTTCTCACCAAGCAATTCTTTCTTCAATCTCTCTGAGGTACCTGAGGGTGGATCGAACGTAATCTTTCTTGCATCGAGCTGTGA
The DNA here is from genome assembly GCA_015661205.1 of Candidatus Brocadiaceae bacterium. Classification (GTDB taxonomy): domain Bacteria; phylum Planctomycetota; class Brocadiia; order Brocadiales; family Brocadiaceae; genus JACVXV01. The sequence continues at coordinate 9,464 of JACVXV010000018.1, read as the reverse complement.
TTTCAAGTCATCTATTGTGCTCATAAATTTTCCCTTTCTTACGTAAATGAATATATGGCATTTTTTGTATGATGATAAATATCTCTACAAAAAACTACTTTTATTAAAACACATAGGTTTAACACATTGTTGGATTGGCATCCTCAAAACCCGATTCTTCACCGTGCATCAATTGGTGGTGATACACGGACGATACGCGCCTCTGCATTGTCACAGTCGTTATCGGAATTTAAAGGATTGTCTGCTTTTAATTCCATCGGTTTAGTTGGAAAAAGCATTTGAGATAAATCTTGTAACTTTAAATTCTTAATTCTTTCTCCATTATCACCAACATTCTTAACTCTAAACTGTATCTCCACTAAACGAGCACGAATCCCTTCTTGTATCTTATCCTTTACTTCTTTTACTTCTGAAAGCATATCGTAATGCACAAGATCTACAAATGCCTCCTGGTCTCTGCGTCCGAGTGCGTCAACAATCTTCCTGGTCAGTAAGACGTACAGGCAAAAATAACTCTCGCTTTCATTTTGAGGTTCTATAGGTTTTAGCTTAACTGGTTTCTCTGGATTTTTAGTGCAGAAAGCCTTTTTATCTATGCTCAAGAACAAATCTTTTGTTTCTTTTGCACTCCCCCCATCGATATGAAAGAAATTCGATGGTGGAAGAATCTGTACCCATTGTGGTTCAGTCCAGGGACTTTCTGGTCTGGCGAGATCCGGAGCGTTGTTGAGGACACGGCGGAAACGAATCTTGAGGAAATACCAGGACAGGTCTGTTATATCAGCGGCTGAATCCTCTTTGCCTTTTACCGCTTTGCCTTTTACCGCTGGCGGCGGCAATATGAACGACGCCCTGGTGAAAAGCGGGGCAAGTGTATCAGTGTCCATTGTATAGCCAATTGCTCCAATCGCGTCCTGACAGCTAATTTCCTTATTCAACAAGGGATCTGCCGACATATTCAAAATGGGATCAGGGCCAAATTGGTGTTTATTTTCTGCAGGATTTTTGGGCAATGCGGTCTTTGCTATTTCCCAATCGAATGTCTCACCAAAGCCACCCATTGAGTCAATATACCAGGACTCATCCAAGACTACCAGCAATCCTGGACAAAGAAACGACGGCTTAACATTCGTCGTGTCCGGTAGTGCCTGCGTAAGAGGTATAATCAGTTTAATAACAGGGGGAGGCACAGGCTTATTCCATCGGCAGGGGACTACACACCGTTTCCATCTTTCTGCTCTGCTTTCCGACATACGTGAATCAATATAGGTATCACCGCGGAGCAGTCCTTCGTAGCGGCTATAGGCACGTATTCCTACGCGATAATACAGCGCTCCTGGGATAGAGGAAATATCTGTTTGATAAAGCAGCTTGTTAATCTTTTTTTCATGTAAAATGTCATAGAATTTAGGTATCTTCAAAAGCTCGTTAAGCCCATCAATGGAATCAATAGATTGTAAAGGAATGTCGTATTTGTCATCTTTAATTACTTTGCAAAGCCCTTCTATCGTAAACGGCGCTCTAAATTCATTCACTGAAAAGTCTAATTTGTTTTCTTTCGGTGTTTGCTGTGGATAAGTCTCTTCTAAAAGGAGACGATTAAGTCTTTTTATATTATTTTTTTGTTGTTCATCCAAGTCAGGAAAATCCTTTTTTCTGTAGTCTTTAGTTGTAACAACTAAACCATATATATCCTTAACAAAACTAAAGTCCACTTGTTTTGGAATCACAAGATTATCGCTACTCTCCCTTGAAGCAAATAATGTCCCATCGAATTTCTCAAGTTTCCCGAGTTCTTCCTGAAATTTATCCTTATATTTAAAAGCCTCTTGGGATATAGGAAATCCATAAATAGGCGTTGTAGCGTTATCATTAAAATAGCATAGAGGCCGCCCATCCCAACGCCAACGCTGGAGGAGAACTTCGACTCTATGAATCATATCGCGAAGCTGCCATTTTTTATTATCATCAGAAAGGGCTAATTGTGCAGGAGCAACAAACACTTGAAACAGATTCTGATCGTTTTCGTGTAAACTACAACTAAGGGCTGCATTCATCTTTTCGCGCATTTCATCCGAATTACTCAATTTTGAAGCCACCTCTATAAAGAAAGCCATTGGTTCATATTTCTCTCTGATTCTTCCATCGAAACGTTCAGTGACTTTATTATCTACTACTGGAAATATTTCTAGTTTCCAAACCTCGCCTTCTGGAATTGATATTTCTATGAAAAACTTTCCTGTTGCTTCATCAAATGTCTTTTTAAATGAAAAACTTCCACCTGTTATTTTCATTATTAACGCATCTCTCTGTACACATTTAAGGTCGTTAGAACAGTCTTTTTCATTTTCTGTAAATAGAAATTCTTCATTATATTCTTCTTGCGCTTTGTTTAATTGATATTCAGGTGAAAGTTTGAAATGAAATCCCGTAACCGCAGGATCATCAATACTAATATCCGATTTGCTAGCCTTAGTTTCGCTATCAAGGATATCAGAGAGTTCGTGAAACTTTGCCCATACGGCTATTCGCTTATCTTTATTACCTGATTCTTTAGCTACCCATCGATCCCATACCTGTATGGGTACACTTGGCGGCCGTATGGTAAATTCAAAATGGGTGCGATCTACGCCGTCTGGATTCCAAGGAGTATCTTTTGACGGTGTTAATAACAAAAGCGTCCCATCCGAGTCTTCTCCTTTTAGCAGACTTCGTGTTAAGGGCCAGACATTTTCTGGAATTGGGGGAATATTTAGTTTTTCTGTCTCATTATTTGATTGACGCCCTAGCGTAGAGCCGACACGTATTTTCCCAACAGGAACGCGTCTTAAATATTTGATGGTTTGAATAACATTTCTAAGCGCTTCATCATTTTCATCTGTCGGATCGTTTGAAGGTTTTTGCCATTTCCATGGTAGTTTCTTTCCATTTATTCCGCGAACTAGTTCTTTTGGCAAATTTCCCGCATTTCCAATAAGGAAAACGGCCGCTTCGTATTTTTCCCCGTAAACCAAAGCCTCAAGAATGTGCTGCTTACCCTGATCATCCTTATAAGGGTAAGGATTACCATAACTTAATATTGCTTCACCAAGTGGTGCATCCATGTGCATATGGCGTTTCGCTGAAAGCTTAGCTGCAGGACTCCCCGCTGCCATGGGGTGGTTACGATAGGAAACATAGCTCTGGCGTAATCCGTTACGGTAGCCAAGACGCAATGGCACTGGTACAGGATCGCTATAATATGATTTATTTTTAGTTGCTCCTCCAGGCTTTAGATACGCAAGATTGAGAAATTTCCAATCCTCTGGCCCTTGTCCTTGCTTACGTAAAAGCACCCCAACGCCTGCAATGCGGCGCAGGCGGTCATCTTGGTCATAAGTAGTCCCATCGCCTGGATTCATTCTTACACTGTTCACCTGAATTACGAGGTCTTCGTTAATATCAGAAATACTCCCATTATTTTCTGCAAAAGCCGCAGGTGTATAGAAACTATTAACAAAACTCTTTTTAATATTCTCTCGTAGATCGGCTACAAGAGCATCGGGAAGTTGTATTCTAACATGTGGGTAGTATATACTATAATCTCCCTTATTTGTTCCTAATCGATTTTCTAAATAATTATTAAAAATACTTATGATTGCTTTTTCAAGCGTACCTTTTTCTGCTAAGTTCTCCCCCTCTAAATTTCTCCAGGCGACACCACAATTGCCCAAGGCCAATCGTTTACGCAACTGTATGTCAGCAAGATAATTCATAATGTTGTTTTTCTTGCTATTCCAAATTATTTTAAAATCATCTATTTGGCTAAAAACAGCATCCCATTCTGAAAAAAAGTAATCCCGAAGTTTTTTTTCGTCTGTTAATGTGCTATATGCCCGTTCGAGGATCCTGGCATAATTGTTTAAATTTTGAATATCTGATATATCGGGTAGGTCCTTTGGGAAATTTTCAATAATTTCTCTCAAGCGTATCTTCCACTTGGAAATATTTTTATATTTACCCTCTTCTTCACTTTGCAAATGTTCGAAGTAAGTTTTTATAAATGCTTCCTTTTCAAACAAGAATTTTTTAATCAAATGTTTTGCAAATGGCATACTATCCGGCGGTGAGATACACCCGAAATTGGCAAGATCTCTGAGCGATGCTAAGAAAGCGGTATGAAAATTATTGTCAATCGTCCATTTCAAATTGTGGGTCTCTTGCAATGACCTAATATTAATATGTAATGCATCAATGAGACGGCGCGGCATGTCAAAGGCTCCTGCCAGGCGTGACTCAAACTGTATTGTCCAATCTTCTCCCACGCTGATTATCTGCCCACCCGAGGCTAATACAGATTCAGATTTTTGAACCCATAAGTGTTTTAGATTAAGTAATTCTTTATTATCCTCTTTATTATCCTCTGTGGAACAGGGGTTTAAGCAAGCATTCAACGTCACTCCATTTCCACTATATTTCCATAAGTAAAAAGGCGGTTGGTTGTTTTTGTTTAGATATACAGGGTTTGCCTCTTTTGTAACATCCTTTTCGTCCTCTTCCGTTGGTATTATAGGAGAACGGGAGGAAAATAATGGGTCATCTTTAAATACTGGCGCTGCCACAATTTCAGCTACATTTACCGTATTACTACTGGCTATGCGGAAGAATACGGAAAGTTTTAATACCTGCGGTAAAGGTGCAGGAAATGTTGATACATGCGCTAGAAATCCCTTCCAATCTCGTTTGTTTTCGTCAATTGTCTTTGTTTCTAGTAGTTTTTCAGGGAATCCCAGAAATGGTTCTATAGAAGCACTAGCAGCAGCAAACTCTCCTTCGAGAAACGTTTTAAGCTGTTCTGGTGGGTCTTCTGGAATAGATTCACTAAGTATTTCAATGTATTCTTTATCAATCTTAACAGTTTTTTTGTCCTTTATACCTAGTACAGCAAGTTCTTTCCATTTCCATTCCCACGGCTTCAAATATTGTAATAATTCTGTATTTTTACTTGTACTATTTAATATCACAGACAGATTCAATGAAAAGTGAATATAATTGTCATCGTATTTAGGTCCCAGACGTTCTAAATGACAACAAATAGTGATACACTCATCATTCGTCATGGGATTTTCTTTGTTTTTATCTTGCACAGCAGGGTCTTGATTTATTCTAGTCACAGTATTCTCCCTATATTTTTTCAAAAAACATACCAATATATTCTTCTGCAACATTTTTGTAATGTGCTGACTCATTCTCTACTGCTAAGAATAAACTCCTACCACCGCCCTTAGCCTCCTGGAATGTGTATTCGACAGACGTTTCAACGTTGATGCTAACGAACCAGCAGATTTTTATGTGATAGCTGACAAATCCACGTCCCTTCAAGCCTCCACCAGAGGTGTACTGCGCCTCAAGACCAAGGTTCAGGCCGACATTGATAATGTTGAGCAAGCTGACTTCGCCGGCGAACAGAAGCACAAGTGATATGGCAAGCGGGGCTGGGGCTTCATCTGAAGTATGATATTCAACGACAATGCCAAAATACGCATAAACACCGCCCTTTATCGGGCCGAGGGCAATAGCAAGGCTGGCTGACGCCATAATCCCAATGCTCACATCGGTAGTAAACTTGCCGGTATCCGGAAAATAGGTAAGGCCAAAATCCACAAAACCGGCGCCCCCTAAAACATATATAGTAAGTGTGAACGGCGCACGCTTTTTAGCCAGCAACAGGTTGATAGAAATGTTAAATTTCGGAAATACATTCAAAGCAAATTGAAAACCAAGAGTCAGATTCGCAATGCCAAATGCAGCCATCTGAATATCCGGCAGAGGGAGGTCTAGTTTTGTACACACACCCATCGGCGTGACAGATATGCTAAAACCTTCATCAGAATAACCGAACTTAGCCATCAAATCGGTAAGAAAGGCAAACATTTGTTGCAACTGCACCCTTTCCGGTGAAACGTCAAAGCGTATGTCACCGCCGTCTTCATAACGCAAACTGCAATCTTTTAGTATGGCAACGGGGAAACCGCCTATTTGCAAATCCCAATCACCACTAATTAAACCCTTCGTTGTTTGACGTGGACTATGACCGGGCGCTGACTCAATACGAGAGGTGGCCTTGAAGCGCGCAGTAAGCAATTTCAGTGTTACGCCCGCCATATCAAAAACACTGGCCGGTTTATCAATGGGAACATCAACATCTACTTGCAGCCATCCACTCCGCGTTTGCTGGTCGGTACCGTGGGTAATCTTTACCCGGTCATTTGATGTTGCCGGCATCTTTAAATCAGGAAAGAGCGAATCGAGCTTGAGACCTGCAAAGTTGGGAAATATCTTTGATAAATCAAAGTTTTCAAGGCTACATGGTATAAAACGGTCGAGTATCTCTTTTGTTGGTAGTTTTGTTTCAACTGATTTCAAAATATCTTTTGCCTCGGCGCCGACTTTCTCCATCATTTCATTCGCATGGGCTACGAGCGGGGTTAGTCCAACATTCTTGAGATTTTCAAGTTTATCGGTAATCTTCTGAAAGTAATAACCACAATCAACCGGGGTATCAATATTGGGCAATTTAAGAAAGGAAAGGTTGGGCAGACGAGGCGGTTCGCCAAACCCACGGAATAGACGTATCTTATCCTCTAAAATGTGTTTAATCTTAGAGTCAGAGGGGGCATCAATCAATGGCGCAAGGCGGTTGGTAAACTCACTTAAACCATGGAACATTGAATTGTAGACTTTTTCAAGTTCCACACGAATGTGGCTTTGGAGTGGTTGGGTATCTTTGAAAGCACCTGTGAGATTCTTAAAAATATTTTCGCCAAATGCACTATTTAGCCATCCTTCAAGTTCAGAAGAATTAGGGTAAAAAAGGTTATATAATTCATTAGCTTTTTTGTTGAGTTCGTTTGAAAATGTTTTAAGTTTATCTTCCACCAAGTTCTTAAGGTTCGAAGCAGGTTTTATAACAATCAGTTGTAAATCTTGTGCCAAACTTCCATTATTGAGTATTATCTTGTCCCAACTATTTACATCTTTACACTTAATAAAATTGGAAATTTCTATTATGCGGTTGGTTAAAATATCTTCAATACCTTGAATGTCTTTTATATGACCATTAAGCTTTTCTTTCTTCTCATCCAAAAGAACATTAGCTTGATTAGTCATTGGCACTATTTTATCGGAAAGAGATTTCAAATTATCAATAATCGCATCCTTCTTTGTATTGTTGTTGAGAATACTACAGCGTACAATCCTAGACGCCTTGTCGATTTCATCGAAGCGGCCTATTAATTTGGTACGTATGTTATTGATACGGTCACCAAGCCAACGGCGTGAAACCTCCGCGATGAGAAAATTTATATGCTTCACGGATTCGGTAACTTGAGCATAGTTTATTTCGACTATTGCTTTTACTTCAGGAGGAATAATTGAATCATTCCAGGCAATTTTGTTGATTTCCTTTATATCGTTATCTATCTGTTCTGAAAGCTTTATAAATGCATTCGTTAATTGCTCGATAATACGTTGAAACTGTCCAAGCATTTCACCGACCATGCCAGGAAGCGATTTTAAATAACCCTCGTATTCTGCTAATAGGTTATTATTTTTTTTCGTTAACTCATTTCGGGCATTTTCATTAAAATCAGTGTTATCTTCTTTGATTTTAACAGCAATTGAGCAAAAATCCTTTACATACCGCCAAATAGCCGCATCCACTTCATGAAACATTTGAGGTTCAAAATATTTTATCTGACTCGAAATGCGATTTTTTAAACGGTCTATTTCCTTTTTAGGATTTATTTTTCCAGCAAATGCTATAACATCGGTACGCAAAACGTTAATTTCATCTTGGATGCCATTTAAATAAACATCCATTTTACTTAGGTCAAAGTCCGTACTATCCAGTGGAATACGATTAATCACGGGCGAAATTGTATTCGCCAGGGTGTCACGTAAATTCTTTAGTTTCATAAATTCGGAGTCGGAGCCGGTTTTGCGTATAGTCGCAATTCCTCTCATCACCGTCACATTCTTCAGGGTAGCAGAGATTGCTTCTTCAGCACGCTGTGCAACGATGTTTACCGGTTTTGGGTTTGGTGCAAGGGCAAAGGTAAAGGCTCCCGTACCAAGCTTCACCAGATCATCTTGAGCCGAAAACGCATCTGGATTGTTGTTTGAGTTAGGGTCCGGCGGGACAAAGGATTTCTCCATGACAATACAATAATCCACATCCTTAACCTGCAGCCATAGGTCTGAATTACGTCCCTTGCCTTCCTCGGTATTTGTATAAAAAAATAATTTATCAGGTTCTTCAATCGCAATAGGAACGGGTTGATTCGGAACATGTCCTTCAAACACAAGATGAACGGTTGGCTTGGGATATACATCGGAAGGCGCTGCGTTGCGTATCCACAATGGTATCTTCCAGCCCGTTGTTCCGACTTCCTCACCCCATTTGCTATCAACACGGATTCGTTGCGGTTTCCCATCGGCAAATTTGCACGCAAGGACGGGTCCACGGGCAACTGGTTCTGAGATATTATCGGGAAACTTGCGTTCATTCTCAATAATTTCGACATACTCGTCCACCTTACGGATAATAGGGTTTCCCAGGAATTTCTCCTGTTCCTGGCAGAATTGACGTGATGCAGCAACCGTTCTCTCATAGATAATTACATGCTTTGCCTTGTTCCAGAAGAGACCGATACGCCCAATACGTTCCACGTTAATCGTTGTTACCCTTCCCATTGTTACATCGCCGTAAATGGTAGTACGCCCTTCATCGAAAGTCGCCTTCTGATGCCCCCAGCCACCCAGAGATGAAAAATATGGACTCCGCAGTTCGCATGCCACTGCCTTGGGATTTCTCCATAACGCCTGATAGATATTATTCGATTCAAACGCCCAGGTGAAACTGCCGGCAAGTCCATACGGATTATGTGGTATTTCGGGATTTACGGCGCCGTTTGCACTCGTTGGATACTTGAGGTCCGCCCCTTTTCTCAATTCAAATGACAACTTTTGTTCGTCGGTCAGTATTAACTGTTCAGGCTGGTTTTGATCGTATGGTTCGAGTACCGACAGTCTTGTTATGATCACGGGATAGAGCTTCTGCCATAACTGACGGAAATTATTATATTGATATAGCTGATCTTTCGATGAACGCCAAGGGAGATAAGGCGGCTGCTGACCGGCGTATTGACCAAAGCGAGAGGTAATCTCCGCAAGGCGGAGGAATGGATATTTAATCTCTCCCTTCATGCCGTACAAGAGTTCAAAACGAATAGAGTTCACACCGGCGCCAGGCGCACGCTGGCCAGGATAGCCCAGAATCCTGCGCAGGTTCCAGGGCACCTCCACGAAACGTTGCTTGAAAAAGGACAGATATCCTGACCTCGGGGAAATTATTTTGATACCAAATCGTATACCAAGCGCAAATTCGTACCCGGAAAAATGGTTTCCGTGCTGTTTAATTCACT
>JACVXV010000275.1 GCA_015661205.1 Candidatus Brocadiaceae bacterium | reverse complement strand
CCCTCTGCAGGCCGTATATACCACAAACCAAGCCGTACTCCTCTTTATCAACAATTTTCTGTCAAACAAATTTTAAAATATTTTCACTGAATAGTTACCATTTTCTAAGCAATCTTCGTCCATGTTTTCCCATTTGTTAACTGCTGCGCACCTTACCGTTTGGTAACACGCGACATAAATCCTGGGCAAGACGCTCAATTTCTCCCAAATCGTCCTTTTGTTTTGTAGCTGTGAGATTTCCAGACATGATTAACATTGCTTTTTCTGCTTAATCCAATCGATAGTTACTAACGCTTTCGCGTATTGGATAGGCATATTCCCGTATCTTTTCAAAAAATTTAAAGGGAATATAGGCAAAACTCTGTAGTGCAACCATAGCGGTGTCGAGTTTTGCCAGCGGTATTGCATGCTTCAGTTGGTATGTCCTTCCAATCCCGATTACGACACCATGCGTTGCGTCGGCATAATAGTCCTGAAATTCCCGGTAAATAATACCGCCTATCGCACGGTAGCGTTTCCATATATCAACAGGGGAGCCTTCGTCAATATGTGATACCTCAAAATAACCAAGAATTTTTTGCACCGGGCTGCTTGCATACACAACGACATGCGATACTTGCTTGAGGAACCGCACCTTTCTGAATTCTGCCTTCTTCTTCCCCTGCATGATCAATTGGGCAAATTGTGGTTTAATCGGCATAAGTGCGACATGTCCAAGCGTGTTTGAAGCCATTCTATAGCCTCCTTTGGTACAGCTACAATTGATTGTGGCGCTGATGAAAGAATACCGTAGAGGTTTTGGGGCTAGCATGGCAGCGGTGATAGACCCATCCGAGACACTGGAAATGCGTTTTAACTTTGATAGATAACCAATTTCATTCAGGCGAATGAGATCACCAAGATGGAATATCATCGCCCGGTATCCGCCACCGGAATGGCACAAACCCATTCCTTGCTCTGGTTTGTGATCTCCAATATCACTGACGGGAACAATGTTAACTTCAATATCTGAAGCAGCATTGGACATGACTCGTTTCTCCTCAAATGGATGCACTTACAGGCATTGGCAAACTGGATCGGGTGCGGCTGGCGGCTATTCAAGGGTACAGTTTCGGTTGCACAGGATTTATCATAAGCGGGCCAATCATCTGCCTGTGCGTTAAACACAGACAGTCGTCGAAGAATTCATAAACAAGACAGGACAAGCGTCCCAAAACACACAAAACCACACAAGAAACAAATTCCTTTGAATGCCTTGAAAAGACTGATAGAATAAAGAGAAATTAGAAGGCCGCGAAAAGGATACAAGCACATCAAAAAGGTCAAGCTCCAGCGGAGCGGCATACAAGGTGACTAAACAATATATCGCTCCGCCGGAGCTTTATCATATTTGGCGTTTTGGCTATTAATTTTCACCCCTCCAGGGTTGTTTTTCAAAAAGGCTAAAATGTTACGTAATTTATAATTTCTTCTAAACAATACTACTGGAAATCCCCGGTGACAAACAAGACAACGCAAAAAAGCCTATTTGATGTAAAAGGCGCAACCGAAAAGACTCATCCTTTGGCCGACCGTATGAGGCCGCAAAGCTTGGGTGAATTTGTCGGACAGGAACACCTCGTCGGCGCAAACAAGATACTGCAAAGGCTGGTAGAGAACAAGGAATTGATTTCCACGATCTTTTGGGGGCCGCCAGGGGTCGGAAAGACGACACTGGCCTTTATCATAGCCCGCGCAATGGACGCCCACTTCATTTCCTTCTCAGCCGTACTGTCTGGCGTAAAGGAGATACGGGCGGTCATTGACGAGGCCAAAGAACATTTCAAATGCCACCATAAAAAAACGGTGCTTTTTGTTGACGAGATACACCGGTTCAACAAGGCACAGCAGGACGCATTCTTGCACCACGTGGAAGACGGCACGATTACCCTGGTTGGCGCCACAACGGAGAATCCTTCCTTTGAGGTGAATGCCCCACTCCTCTCTCGCTGCAAGGTGTTAACGCTGGAACAACTCAACGAAGGCCACATCAAGACCATTATGTCAAACGCCCTGCGGGATAAGGAGCGGGGGCTTGGCCGCATGAACGTTGAATTGAAAGACGACGCCTTTGATTTCCTGGTGCGCCTTGCACACGGCGATGCGAGGGGTTCCCTGAATGCCCTTGAGGCCTCCGCTATGCTGGCAAGGCCGGACCAGACAGGCAAGCGGATAATAACCCTCGAAATTGCCCAGGAAGCCATGCAGCGCAAGGCATTGCGGTATGACAGCAGCGGGGAGGAGCATTATAACGTAATCTCGGCCTTCATCAAATCCATGCGGGGCAGCGACCCTGATGCAGCCCTCTACTGGCTGGCACGCATGTTGGATGCAGGGGAAGCCCCCCTTTTCATAGCGCGCCGCATGGTCATATTTGCCTCGGAAGATATCGGCAACGCCGACCCCCGCGCCTTGCAACTGGCGGTATCCGTCAAGGATGCCTTTGATTTTGTGGGAATGCCGGAAGGGTGGATACCCCTTGCCCAGGGTGTAACCTATCTTGCCTGCGCCCCCAAAAGCAACGCCTCATACATGGCCTATTGGGAAGCGCTGAAAGACGTCAAAGAAAAGGGCGCCCTTGCGGTTCCCCTCCATATCAGAAACGCCCCCACGCAACTTATGAAAGACCTCGGATACGGCGCGGGCTACAAATACCCGCACAGCTATGGCGGCCACGTAGCGCAAGGCTACCTGCCGGAAGAGCTTCAAGGCAAGGAATACTACCAGCCGACGGAGAATGGCTATGACAAGGAAATCAAGAAACGGCTTGAATGGTATAAACAAAACCGGTAGCGGGTAGGGTGTACCTAGCCCGACCTTCGCAATTCGAGGGGTATACGAGCCGCTAAGCCAGTAAATTCAAGGGGTCATGTAAAAAGGTCGGCACTACAGACCCGTTTGTCCGGT
>JACVXV010000274.1 GCA_015661205.1 Candidatus Brocadiaceae bacterium | reverse complement strand
ATCATGCTCAACCCAGGGCGTTGCCCTGGGCTGTTGTATTGCGCCCCGTTGGGGCTATTTTGCTAATACGGTTAGGCCGCGTTTGCCCAACTTTTCATTACTTAACTTAACACCTATGCCATCAAGGCTGAAGCCTTGAGCTATAGGTGTTGTACCTTGTCCGCCGGCCAAGCATTTGAAAGTAGTTTCCAGCGCGTCGCACAAGTGCAATATCCATCAAGGCTGAAGCCTTGAGCTACACCGGTTATTTAAGAACGGTTACAAGATGACATGAAAATACTGATAATTGACGATTCTTACGAGATCAGGGACGTCCTGAGGCTTATCATCGAAAAGCACAACCACGAAGTTGTTGCCGCCGTGGATGGGCAGGATGGGCTTGAGAAGGCAAAAGCACACCATCCTGACCTGATTATTATGGACGCCTTGATGCCCAAGGTTGACGGCTTTACCTTTCTGAGAAACATAAAAAACGATCCCTCCCTGAACACCATCCCCTGCGTATTCCTATCTGCCATCTATACGAGTAACACTGATAGAAAGCTTGCATTATCACTTGGTGCAGAAGTATTTATACCAAAACCCTTTGACGTCGAAACTTTCTGGAAAGAGATTGAGCCGATACTCGAACAGGAAAAACAACCGTTTACCCGGATGGTTGAGGACGAGAAAGAATTCCTTAAAAGCTATAACCAAACCTTTGTAGCAAAACTCGAAGATAAGGTGAAGGAACTTGAGGTGGTAATTGCTATTAACAAGCAAACAGAAGAGGCGTTGCAAAAAAGCGAAGCGATGTTTAAAGGTCTTTTTGAAAGTAGCCCGGACGCCATTGTCGTTGTTAATCATGAGAGACGTATCGTCAGTGTTAACAAGATGCTGGAGATGCTGTTCGGCTACAACCGTGACGAACTGCTTCATAACACAATTGAGGTATTAATGCCGGGGCGTTTCTGGAAACAACACGTGGAATTTCGCGATGGGTATTTTTCTAAACCCGCCATCAGGGCTATGGGTGCGTGCTGTGGCCTTTTTGCCCGGCGCAAATGCGGCAGCGAATTTTCCGTGGATGTCATGCTAAGCCCTGTAATTACAAGCGAGGGGACGCTTGTGTTATGCGTTATCCGCGATATTACTGAACGCAAGCGGATGGAAGGTGAAATAAAAAGGCTTGTTGCAGCTATTGACCAGAGTGTAAATAGTGTATTTATCACGGATGCCAAAGGAGATATTGAATATGTAAACTCGATGTTCGAACAGGTTACCGGATACCCGAAAGAAGAGGTAATCGGACGGAATCCACGTATGCTTGCTTCCGGTGAAACCACACACGCAGAGTATGCGACGTTGTGGGAAACGATTGCGGCAGGAAAGACATGGCGGGGGGTGTTTAAAAATAAGAAGAAGAACGGACAATCCTACTGGGGTAACGGCCTGATTTCTCCCATTAAAGACGAAAACGGCAAGGTGACCCATTTTCTTGCAATACAGGAAGATATTACGGCAAAAATGCAATCTGAAGAGCGGCTCAAGTATCTAGCCGCTTACGATGAACTGACAGGTGTCTTCAACCGTACCCATTTTGTCAAACAGCTTAATGAATGGATTTCTTATGCAGAGACTAACAAGCGTACGGGCATACTTCTTTTGATTAATCTCGATAAGTTTAAATTAATAAACGACACGTATGGCCATAGCGTCGGTGATAATTTACTTCGAAATATTGCGGGGACGTTGAAAGAAGCCATTACCGAGATTCATTCTGTGCATAAAGACAAAGCGGTAGAGGAGAGTATTTTCATAGGTCGTATGGGTGGCGATGAATTTGCGATTCTTTTGCCATCGAGAGACGAAAAAGAAGGGACATCGGTGGCCGAATATATCAGAGAAAAAATAGAAACATTCAGGTTTGCGGAAATAACCGGCAGTTTAACAGCAAGCATTGGCATCGTCTCTTATCCGAGACAGGGAATTACGGCAAAAGATCTCTTTATAAACGCAGATGCCGCTATTTACCTGGCTAAGGAGTTGGGATATAACAGAATACAACTGTATCGGGAAGGTGATTTTGTATTGGAAAAGATGCGTTCAAGAATTGCTTGGAGTGGTCACATCCAAAAGGCGCTCGCAGAAGACCGGTTTGTGCCGTGGTTTCAACCGATCCTGGACCTGAGTGATAACAACATACATCACTATGAGGCACTTGCAAGGATGCGCGACGTCGATGGGAGGATCATCCTTCCCGGTTCGTTTATTGATATTGCCGAAGAGATGGGGCTTGTTACGGATATTGATCGTGTTATAATTGAAAAGACGCTGATGGTTCAAGTTGATTTGTGTAAAAAAGGCGTGACGCCTTCGTTCAGCGTTAACCTTTCGGGAAAGGAGTTAGGGGATGAATGGCTGCTGGCATTCTTAAGAAGCAGAATAACGGCGACAGGCGCCGACCCCGGACGCCTGATCTTTGAAATCACTGAAACGGCTGCCATTCGTGAGTTAGATAAGGCCATCAAATTTATCAGGGAATTAAGGTCGTTAGGCTGTAGTTTTTCACTGGACGATTTTGGCGTTGGTTTTACCTCGTTCAGATACTTGAAAGAAATGGAGGTAGATTATGTCAAAATCGATGGTTCCTTCATACGAAAATTGCATGAAAATAAGATCGATCGCCTTTTCGTCAAGGCAATTGCAGATGTAGCGAAGGGTATGGGGATCAAGACGATAGCCGAATTCGTTGAGAATGAGGAAATTATGCGGATTCTTAGGGAGTATGGCGTTGATTACGCGCGGGGCTATTTTATAGGCAAACCGGCGCCGGATATTGCGGGGATGCGCATTGGATAGTCTTGGCGGCCTTCCCCTTCCTAATCCTCGAATAATCTTCATTAAATGACATGTCTAGTACCCAGTGCAGAGAGTTCTCTATAGCCCAATGACTTCTAATGCTTTTAAGA
>JACVXV010000017.1 GCA_015661205.1 Candidatus Brocadiaceae bacterium | reverse complement strand
GTGCCGACCTTTTTACATGACCCCTTGAATTTACTGGCTTAGCGGCTCGTATACCCCTCGAATTGCGAAGGTCGGGTTAGCGCAACTGGGATTGTCGCTTCCCGATCAACCGCCGCCCAAAGTTTATACCACCGGACAAACGGGTCTGTAGTGTCGACCTTTTTACATGACCCCTTGAATTTACTGGCTTAGCGGCTCGTATACCCCTCGAATTGCGAAGGTCGGGTTAACACCTGAATAATATCCACAACCGGGAAAAACCAAGTTTCGGATTTTTCATCGTAAATCCTGCGGATTTTGAAATTTTCAAAGACAGCTAATGTGTTTTTCATAATATCCCCTTGATTTTCTTAACGATTCCCGCCGCTTCTTCATCCAGCGCCTTCATCTCATCCAGAATTTTTCCGGGTTCACGCAGCGCCATTTCATCCTTTTTACGCGGATTCTTCACCGACAGGTCGAATGTGGTTTTATCCACATCGGCCACATTCACCGACCAGGAGTTTTCCGAATCGGCTTTGGTACTTTGCAACGCCACAAAATCAGCCAAGTCATCTTCATTCAGCGGATTGGTCTTGCCGAGGTTGCGGTCAAGGTTGAGCTGATAAAACCAGACCTTTTGTGTGGGCGCACCCTTTTCAAAAAAAAGCACCACCGTCTTCACACAAGCGCCGGAGAATATTCCGCCGGGAAGGTCAAGCATGGTACGGAGATTGCAGCTTTCCAGAAGGAGTTTGCGCAGGCTCACCGAGGCGTTATCGGTATTGGACAAAAAGGTGTTCTTGATAACTACGCCCGCGCGGCCGCCCGCTTTTAAAATCTGGATTTTACCTTCGTACAGGTGGCTCGTCTCGTGCTTTTCTGCCCGTGACTGAAAGCGAAGCTCATTGATCATGCTGAGGACTTCGCGGAGGTTGTATCCGCTCTGTAGCTTGTTTTTCAGTTCATAAAAGATTTTGCCTACCTTGTATTCAATTGTGTCCGGGCTTTCCGCTTCCGTCTTAAACTTCTTTAAATAGGGGAACAGTTTATGATCTACAAAATCCTTGAGGTCATCGCCGGTCCGCGCCGAATGATGATCGAGTTTTCCGCCTTTTTTGGGGGCAGCCCATACATTCCAGCGGTATTCCTTGCTGATAATCGGTGTGTAGGTTTGTCCTGCCAATTCTGCGGGAGTCTTATTGTCTTTTTCAAAGTCGTCCGGATATTTCAGGAAAAGCATCCAGGAAGTCTGCTCCACATAATCCAGTTCGCTACTGTATCCGGCGTCTTTGTGGAGAATGTCATCAATATTCTTGAAGGTCTGCTCAAACATGTCTTACCTCTATGGTTACAATTTCTTTTCTCTTGCGCGCCGCAAGGATGCGATACACCTTTGAGGCGTGGGGGTTGTGTTGCCTAATTGGGTATATCATTTTAGCAGCAATAAACAAGAAAGAGGATGTTATTTGGGGGAGATGATAGGAAAATACTTTTTCCCCATTATTGGTAAATCGTGCAAATGCCATATCGAGAAATTGGTCAAAACATGAAAAGTTTTTATGTTACCAAAATATTGTTTAGCATGTTACTATACCTTTTTATGGAAAACAAAAGACAGCCAATCGTTGAAATACGGAATCTCTCGAAGTCGTACCGCCGTGGAACACAGGTGATTCCCGTTTTAGAAAACATCAGTTTTGACATACCTGAGGGTGAGTTTCTGGCGTTAATGGGGCCGTCGGGGTCCGGCAAAAGCACCCTGCTAAACCTTATTGCAGGCATCGACAAAACGGACAGCGGTACTATAAAGATAGGCGGGATTGATGTCACCACCCTGACGGAAAGCGAGCTTGCCCGCTGGCGGGCGGCCAACGTCGGGTTTATCTTCCAATTTTACAACCTGATACCCGTGCTTACCGCCTTTGAGAACGTGGAGCTACCCCTTCTATTAACGGGGCTCTCCAGGAAGGACAGGTGCGAACACGTGTCAACGGCACTTCAGATGGTTGGCCTTGAGGACAGGATAGACCATTACCCGTCTCAATTGTCAGGTGGTCAGCAGCAACGTGTCGCCATCGCCCGCGCAATTGTCACCGATCCCACCATCCTTGTAGCGGACGAACCCACCGGCGACCTTGACGGAAAATCAGCCGGGGAGGTGTTGTCGCTTTTGAGCAATCTAAACCAATCTTTTGGCAAGACCATCATCATGGTTACCCACGACCCCCACGCAGCAGAAAAGTCCCACCTTATCAGAAGGCTCGAAAAAGGCATTCTCAATACCTGAGAATGGCTGTCCAGGTAGCGCAGGCTTCCAGCCTGCATTCGTTTAATGAAAGGAACCGGCAGGCTGGAAGCCCGCGCTACTTCGGCATCTTTTGATGGTAAACAAAAACGTTTGAGGTATTTGTGTCGCCCCTCAAAAAGCCTTGCATATTGTGTCATGAGTGATATAATTGTTACTTTTGTATATCGTTTAAAATTGATAGGAATGAGTTCTATGGATGTAACGACAAAGACGGAGAAGAAAAACGACTACGTCTTTAAAGCGCCCAGAGGCACCGAGGACGTGTTGCCGGGAAAATGGGAACTGTGGAGATTGCTTGAGAATACCGGACGGCAGGTGTTTGACCTTTGCGGATATTACGAGATACGCACGCCGGTTTTTGAAGACACCCGTTTGTTTGTCAGGAGCATTGGAGAGGTTACCGATATTGTTGAAAAGGAAATGTATACCTTTGCCGACAGCGAAGACTCCAGCATAACGCTTCGCCCTGAAAGCACGGCGCCGGTGATGCGCGCTTATTTAGAGTACGAGTTGCATAAGATAAAAAAGTTTCAGAAGTTCTACTATATCGGGCCGCAATTCAGAAAAGAACGCCCCCAGGCCGGAAGGCTTCGTCAATTCCATCAGATGGGCATTGAGGCTGTTGGCGCTAACGATCCGTTGCTCGACGTGGAAACGATCAGCGTCGCCACCCGGATATTCGACCGCATCGGCCTTGAAGGATACAAGGTCAAGATCAATTCCATCGGATGTGAAAAATGCAGGCCCGTCTTTCGAAATATCCTCAAAGAAAAGCTTTGTGAACATGAAAAGGGGTTGTGCGAACTTTGCCAGTCACGTCTCAATCGAAACGTATTTCGCATACTCGATTGCAAGAACGAGAAGTGTAAGGCGATCAGCTACCACATGCCATCGATTAACGACTATTTATGCGTAGAGTGTCAGGTACACGCCAAGTCGGTAAGGGAGGCGCTGTTGGAGATCGGCATTCCATATATTGCAGACGCACACCTGGTGCGGGGATTGGATTACTATACAAAGACTGTCTATGAAATCAGCCACTCATCGCTGGGGGCGCGCGACGCTATCTGCGCGGGAGGCCGGTACGATAATCTGATTGCGGATATCGGAGGCCCCTCCATCGGTTCGGTTGGGTTCGCTATAGGAATGGAGGCGACCATTCTGGCAATAGAAAACGTCATGGCAAAGAAAAACAAGCCCGTTGCCCAGGATATGCTCTGCTCTTCACCGCTGGTGTATATTATTTCTATGGGTGAAGAGACGAAAAAGCAGAGTTTTCACCTTCTGAACATGATAAGAAAATCCGACCTGTCCGCAGATTTTGATTATGAGGGAAGGAGCATCAAGGCTCAGATGCGCACGGCCAACAAGGTGGGTGCAAAATACGTGATTATGCTGGGGCCTGACGAATCCGCGCGCGGCGACGTTAAGATCAAGCTTATGGAAACGAGTGAAGAGGTCACCATGAAACAAAGCGACGTCCTCACGTGGTTGCTCGGAAGGCATACGCCCTCCAAGTGTTGAGTTTGCCCTTTTTTTCATTGGTAGGATAAGCGTCCCCGCTTGTCATAACAAAATTCCTTATTCAGAGGAACAAGGAAAAATCATACTGTCAACCGGGGACGGTTGACCTACTAAATATCGAGTGGAGATGGTTAATACATGTCAACATTGAAGCGAACACATACCTGTGGCCAATTACGCGGCAAAGACGTAAAATCCACCGTAACCCTGTCGGGCTGGGCAAGCAGTATCCGTGACCATGGCGGGTTGATTTTTATTGATTTGCGGGACCGGTACGGCGTTACCCAGGTAGTCTTCAATCCTGACAGGGGAAAGGAATTCTTTGAGCTTGCGCAGCAGTTGCGTCCCGAATACGTAATCGCCGTGCAGGGGCAGGTTGCCGCCAGACCGTTCGGCACGTCAAATCCCAACCTTGCAACGGGGGAGATTGAGGTCTATGTGGATACCCTCGATCTGTTGAACAAGTCGGAAACACCCCCCTTTGACATCGTTGACGATAACAACGTATCGCTGGAATTGCGGTTGAAGCATCGCTACCTTGATCTCAGAAGGCCTTTGATGCAGAGGCGGCTGACCTTCCACCACAAGATTTGCCAAACAATACGCGAGTACCTCGACCGCCTCAATTTCGTTGACATTGAAACTCCCGTGCTGACAAAAAGCACGCCGGAAGGGGCAAGGGACTATCTGGTGCCAAGCAGGGTTAATCTGGGAAAGTTTTACGCGCTGCCCCAGTCGCCGCAGCTTTTTAAGCAGATACTTATGGTGGCGGGGTATGACCGGTATTTCCAGATTGTGCGGTGTTTTCGTGACGAAGACCTCCGCGCCCAACGGCAGCCGGAGTTCACTCAAATGGATATGGAAATGTCGTTCGTGGATGAAAACGACATTATCCAGGTCATTGAGGGGCTTATGGCGACTATTTTCGAGCGCGTCCTCGAAAAGAAGGTCACCGTGCCTTTCCCCAGGATTTCTTATGATGAGGCAATGACCTCGTATGGATGCGACGCACCTGACCTGCGTTTTGGCCTGAAAATAAAAAACGTATCCGATATTATTCAAAAATCCGAGTTCAAGGTGTTTCTTGAAACGCTTAAGTCAGGTGGCCTGGTACGGGGTATCAATGCCGTCGGTTGTGGCCATTATTCGAGGAAAGACATCGACGATTTAACTGCCTTTGTAGCCCAGTTTGGTGCCAAAGGGCTGGCTTGGTTCAAGGTAGAGGATAGCGGACTCACCTCTTCGATAGCAAAATTTTTCCCGGCAGAAACCCTGCAAAAGCTGCAGGCGTATATGGAGGCAAAGAAAGGGGATTTGCTCCTTTTTGTTGCCGACAAACCCAAGGTGGTTAACCAATCGCTCGCCCAACTCAGGCTGCATTTGGGGCATAAAAACAAACTTATCGACACCACGGTGTTTAATTTTTCATGGGTTGTGGATTTCCCCTTGTTTGATTACAATGAAGATATGAAACGGTACGAGGCGCTTCACCACCCCTTTACCTCCCCACATCCCAAAGACCTTCCCCTTATGGAAGAGAAGCCTTTGGATGTCAAGGCGCGTGCTTACGACCTGGTGCTCAACGGCGTGGAATTGGGCGGAGGAAGCATCCGTATCCATACCCCGGAAATACAAAAAAGGGTCTTCCGTCTTCTCGGTATAGACGACGAAAGCGCCCACAAGAAATTCGGGTTTTTGTTGGATGCGTTAAAGTATGGCGCGCCTCCTCACGGCGGAATAGCGCTGGGAGTAGACCGCATGGTAACGCTACTCTTGCAGCTTGACGATATCCGCGAGGTCATTGCATTCCCAAAAACACAAAAGGCTACGTGTCTTATGACCGAGGCGCCGTCGGAGGTGGACCCGCAACAGTTGAAAGAATTAGGTATACGGACGCTTTAACAAAAAACAGAGACCATTTTCGCGCAAAACAATCATTATGAAAAACAAACTGTTCATGCTCTTTATCGGCGCTGCCCTGATATTGCTTTTGATTTCCATTAGCTCATTTATCTATTTGAAAAATAGGCACAGCGCAATGAATAAGTCGAGCCTTCAGACGTTGGAGCAGAGCATCCAACAATTGCCGGATGGCAAGGTCGATAATGCCGTTGCAGCATTAAAAGAAACGCTGAATAAAAACCCCATGTACGCGGAGGCGCGTGTAGCGTTGGGCATGTTGTACGCAAGAAAGGGCATGCTCGACGAGGCGATTACCGAGTTTAAGTCCGCATTGACCATTAACCCGGAACTAACCAGCATTTACCAGGAATTGTACCTGGTTTACAAGAAAAAGGGGTTGGAAGAAGAGGCGAAAAAAGCGCTTGCATCATACGAAAAACTTTCGGGAAGCAAAAAGTAGGACAAACCTTGTTTGTCCGCGCCTCGTGACCAACAACGGTACGAAAGTTACAGGAATATGGCAGACCACTGTCCCTCGTCGTCGGGTGGGGAGTGGCAGGCGTTTTAAGCTAAGAAATGAAAAGGCAGACAAACGAGGTGGCCAGTTACTCAAGAGCATGGACGAAGCGTGAAGAATACCAAGCTGCGTGCCGTCAGGGCTAAAGCCAGGGTTTGGCGTGTGTCCGGCGCCCCAGCCCTCAAGGCTGGGGTTAATGACCGGCAGTTCGTGGATGACCCTTAGCGCTTGCGCCCAAGTCTTCAGCCATTACTCCAGCCTTTGGGCTGCGGTTCGTGATGGACGGTACGTTGTTGGATGCCGTAGTGCTTTTGTTCAAATATCCGGCGATTAACCCCAGCCTTTAGGCTGGGGTTCGTGATGACCACTGAAATGGGCTTTCGCCCTGATGATAATGGTAGGAAGGCATGGCATTCGTTAAAATTATGATACATACTCCTAAATTTATTTCTCAAAACGGTAAATAATTGTTATCATTCTTGACTATGAAGAAAAACCTATTTTTAATTTTCCTGACGGTCGTAATTGCGGGTATCATGCAGGCTCAGATATTGTTTGCCGCAGAAGATGAAGAATCCAATAAACTCTACCTTGAAGCCTATAATCAGTACAAGCTAGGCAAATTGGAGCAGTCCCTGGAAGTGTTGAAAAAGGTCGTCGCAATTACCCCTGACCACGCCGAAGCCCATTTTGGGATGGGGAGCATCTACTTTCGCCAAAATATGTTTGACGACGCCGTTAAGGAATTTACCAAGGTCACCAAAATCAAGCCTGAATACGTTGAGGCCTACCAGCGGTTATGGTTGGCGTATAAAAAATTAGGGATGAATGACAGGGCAGAGGAAGAGCTTGCCAAATATAAAAAGTTAATCGAAGAGCGGATGCAGTCTATGGGAGGCGGAGGCGCACCGCAGGTGGCAAAACCCGTTACCCCTCCACCACCGCCTAAGGAACAAGTAGAGAAGCCAAAACCGGAACCGGAGCCTGTGAAGGAAGAACGTAAGCCCGTTGTCGTAAGGCCTCCAGAAGCGGATCCAGTGGAGAAAAAGGTTATCGTGTCCCGGCCGGTTGAACTGGTCGAAAAAAAGGAGAAACCGGAAGCTGCAAAACCGGCGATACCAACACCGGAGGAATCAAGGTCTCTTGTAGCCCTGGGGAAAAAGCCCCCGATAATGCGGGAATTAAAGCCTCAGGAAGGAACACCGAAAGAGCAACTCAGCGTGCTTACAGACTTACGGTCGTCCATAAAGCTCGATCCCGACTACAAATCGGCATATATAAAGATCGACAAGAAAGACCCTGCATATAAAGACCTTTTCAAACCATTCAAAAGCGTCGGTTCGGCCTTGTTTAGAGACCCAAAGAAAAAGTATGCTCAAGTAACGATTGAAAAACCTTACTTCGGTAAGATGGCTAGAGGGTTTATTTACTACATCGTGGTAATACAAATTTGGCTTGGCGTAGCCGCTTGCTTGTGCATCTATTTCTTCAAACCGAAAAAGACTATGTCAGAATTTGAAAACCGGTAGGCGCGATAGCCAAAAGCCTCTGTTTTCCCAAATAAAGCATCAGCCAAATTTCCCTCCTGGGGAGGGTACGCAGGGGTGGGTTTCCCATAGCATACAAGCTTGCTTCGCATTGCCGTATCAATTGTTACACCTACCCGCAAACCCGCTTAAATAAAACGAACTCTATACAACCAAGTTTGTCGAAGTTGGGTTACGCTACTACCACGCGCCATCGCATGACAACACAACCTTTACCGTCTTGGCAAGTATCTTTAAGTTGAGCCATAGAGATTGGTTTTCCATGTACTGCTTGTCATACTTTATTCTTTCTGCCATTGAAGTGTTGCCTCTGCAATTTATTTGCTGCAGTCCTGTAACACCCGGCTTTATCAAAAGCCGCTCTTTAAATAAGGCATTGTAACGTTTGACAATTTTTACGTCTTCAGGCCTCGGCCCAACCAGGCTTATGTCACCTTTGAGCACATTAAATATTTGTGGCAATTCGTCAATACTTGTCCTTCGTAATATCCTTCCTAAAGGCGTCACCCTCTTATCGTTTTTAAATTTATAGACCGGTTCTTTTAATTGATTGATATCTACATAGTTACCTAGCAACTTGTCCGCATCTAACACCATAGTGCGAAATTTATACAGTTTGAATGGTTTCCCATTAAGTCCCGCTCTCATCTGTATATAGATAACAGGCCCCTTACTCGTTAATTTTATGAGAATAGGCACTATTACCAGTACCGGGAGGAAAAGAATTCCCATGATACATGAGAAAAATATATCCATGAACCTTTTAACCCATCTACTCGTAACAGGGAGGTTTTCTTTTAACAAGTTGACTACGCATAACTCCCCAATTTTGCTTGATGCCCTGACCTGCCCTACGATTTTTTCATACAAACTTTTCAGCACGTTGAATTTATAGGGCTTCTCAGCGTAGTTAAGCATAACGTCGGTAATTACGTTGTAAGTAATGTTTGGAGAAGCAAATATTACGTTTTCAGACTTGCAGCCATTGATCACGGCTGAGAGCTGCTGAGAGAGATTTGATTGCTGGTATGGCGCATTTTTCTGCGGGGTTTCATTGCCGGCAGTATAAAATATAATACGGGGAGACGGTGTTGCCTCTTTTCCACCTTGAGATTTCAGGATGGTTTCTTTTATCTCTTTTTCAAGTATTTTGTCGGTAACAATAATCATTATGCTTTTTTATTTAAAATAACTTTTTCTTATTTTTTTATGCTGAAATCTCGATACGATTAACACCGGTCTTCATTTTGGCAAGGCGTTGAGGAGGGAACGTTTTTCACGTCAAACGGGAAAATTGTGGGTTTGCATTGCAATACATGAAGAATTTTTAATTATAGATTATATCTTAATTAAATCATATACGCTTATAATAATACATTTTGCAAAATAATCAATGTTTTGTTTTTTTTCAAAGGCATAACCTATTGCAAAACAAAAAGTTATTATTATGAATAAAACACCACGGCCACAAACATGCTTAATAAAATAGCATAATGCCATGAACTGCAGCGTAATTTCAAAGTGAAATGGTGGGTGCGCCGATGAATCCCCCAAACACATACCACACATCAACCGTGACCTTTCTCCTGCGTGTTTAAGTTGTCACTGGTGAAGCAGAAACAATATGTTTTACAATTATACAGCCTTTGGAACTTTTTTTGCGCTATATCATGATTACAGCCAAAAACATCAGGTCTTCGATGACGAAACTAGTAAATACGGGGAAATTCAACCTCCGTTTTTGAAAAATGGAGGCTTTTGGTTATATATACACTTTACCGGCTATTCGGAAGGAGATGTTCCGACCAATAGGCTTGCAATAGCCCATTGACGCACCAACCAACTTTTTCAGGTAAAGAGGAAACATGGGTATTGACTTCCAACTCATCTTAAGCAATTTATCACACCCGCCGATACTCTTCTTTTTCCTGGGTATGATCGCCTCTTTTGTAAAATCGGACCTTAAAATACCGGAACCGCTTCCTAAGTTGTTCTCACTATACCTACTGCTTGCCATAGGATTTCACGGCGGTGTGGAACTCCGCAAGACCGGCATTAGCCATGAAGTTGTCTACGCTTTATCTGCCGCGCTTTTCATGGCCGTCGTAGTGCCTATCTACGCTTTTTTTATTCTCCGTATAAAACTGGATGTTTATAATTCCGCTGCGATTGCAGCCACATACGGTTCCATAAGCGCTGTAACCTACATCACCGCCGTTACCTTTCTCCAAACATTGGGTATTGAACCGGGCGGATACATGGTTGCCGCGCTGGCGCTCATGGAAGCGCCTGCAATCGTCATTGGCATCGTCCTGGCAAGATTATTTGCCCCGAAAACGGAAGATAATGAATTTTCCTGGGGTGAGGTTTTTAAGGAGGCATTCTTAAACGGCTCCGTACTCCTTATCACCGGCAGCCTGCTGATAGGGGTTATTTCAGGGGAAGAGGGATGGGATACACTCAAGCCTTTCACCAAAGATATTTTTAAAGGCATGCTCAGCTTCTTCCTGTTAGACATGGGGCTTTTGGCGGCAAAGCGCATCGGCGATTTAAAAAGCGCTGGATTTTTTCTTCCACCTTTTGCTATAATAGTTCCCGTATTAAACGCGTGTATGGCTATTGTCATCGGAAGGCTTATCGGACTGCACCCTGCTAATACCTTTATGTTTGCCATCCTATCCGCAAGCGCATCGTACATTGCAGTGCCCGCGGCGATGAGGCTTTCGCTGCCGGAGGCAAATCCAAGTTTGTACGTCCCCATGGCGCTGGCAATAACGTTCCCCTTTAACATCACGGTGGGGATACCCTTATATTATTATCTTATTGCAAAAACAAATAAATTCATCCCCGTTTTACTGGAAATACCATGAACCATGCCTGTAAAGTAGAAATTGTAACTGATGCAATAAAACTGGATAGTATTGTAAAACTCCTGGACGAGGTTGGCGTATCCGGCTATAGCGTTATCAAAGACGTTATAGGAAAAGGCACAAGGGGCATTAGAGGTGATGATGGATTAACGGAACTGTTTAAAAACAATTACATCATGATAGTCTGCAATGAAAAAGAGATGAATACCATCGTAGAGGCGGTATGCCCGATTATCCATAAATTCGGAGGAATATGCATTGTCTCCGATGTCATTCAAAGAATAGGACGCACACAAAGCAATCCACCCAATCCCCGTGACTAAAAAAATATCATTAGGCGTTCTAATTTCCGGTAGCGGCACGACCCTTCAGAACTTCATAGACCACATTGAAGCGGGAAAATTAAACGCAAATATCCAGGTGGTTGTTAGCAGCAAAGCCGACGTTGCAGGCCTGGCGCGGGCAATCAAACACAACGTCCCTACAGCGGTTATCCCCTATAAAAACCATAAAAACATCGACAGCTTCAGCCATGCAATCACCTCCGAATTGGAAAAATACCCCATAGACCTTGTTACTCTCGCAGGCTTTCTGCATTTATACAAAATCCCTGAAAAGTATAATGGGATGGTAATGAACATCCATCCCGGCCTCATCCCTGCTTTTTGCGGCCACCACTATTATGGACACAAGGTACACGAGGCCGTTATAAACTATGGGGCAAAGGTCTCCGGATGCACGGTGCATTTTGCCGACAACGAGTATGATAAAGGCCCCATCATCATCCAGAGGGCAGTTCCCGTACTCGAAAACGATACCCCCGACTCCCTTGCTACCCGCGTATTTAAAGAGGAATGCGTGGCATACCCGGAGGCAATACGCCTCTTTGCGGAAGGACGATTGAAAATAGAGGGAAGAAGGGTTCGGATACTTTAGCGCCGTCCTTTTTGCCTTCTCTCTTCCTCGATATTCAATAAATTCTATGAAGCAATACACTTGCAATTTTTTCCGTTTTTGTTAAACTGACAGCGCGAATGATACGTTGTAGGGGCGAAGCATTTGCCAAATTTGGTGTGAATGCATTATAGTATTACCCGGTAAAAACTTCTTTTTTTTAATGTCCCGTAGGGACAAAATATCGGTAGAAATAACAAGCGCATACAAACATAAAATGCCGTAGGCATGATATATTTGAAGCCCAATCATTTTTCTATCAATATATCGTTCATGCTATAGGAATTTCAAAGCAGCGGTAAGGTGACCCGTTAGGGTTGCAACCCTTGGTGCGTATTCAGAGAATTGCAAGGCTGAAGCCTTGCCCTACGTGAAAGCCACCGTGGGCATACTTTAAAAAATTTAAGGATTTGCATTGAGGACAGTTTCAGCACGGCAATTATTGATTACCTTTGTTCCACCTATATCTATTATGGTTGTCGTGGGATTGGTAAAAGAATTTTATAAAATAAGTATCCATACCATGACCCAGGACCCTGCCTCCCTTGGGGGGATTCACCCTCTTTCGGGCTTTGTTTCGAGTCTTGGGGTTCTCTTATGGTGTGCGGCAGCATCAATATGTTTTTTTGCGGCGTTGACTATTCTCAAGGGTAAGCAGGGAGATGCGTTCCGGTTCCTTCTTTTCTCTGCGGTCTTGACATCTTATCTCATGTTTGATGATTTGTTTCAAATTCATGAGGAGTTGGCTTCTGAGTATTTAGGATTAAACGAAAAAACCGTTACCGCGTCTTTGTTTATTGCTATAGTAACTCATCTCATCACGTTTAGACAAATTATATTACGGACAAATTTCTTCGTCTTGTTGTTGGCTCTGGGATTCTTCTCGACTTCCGTTGCAGTAGACCAGGTGTGGTGCCGTGAGTATTTTTTTGAAGACGGGGCCAAGTTGCTTGGCATTGCATGCTGGTGTAGTTATTTTGCACAGACCTCTTATCGGCTTCTTAGCGGCACTCTTAACCAGCCGGCATCCGTCGCATCGCCTTGCGTTAATAGCGAAAAAATCGAGGAGGAAACGATCCGTAGTCCAGTCGCCGTGGCACTTCCCGGCGATAGCAAAGCAGCCGCCGGCCGTTGCTATTTCGTAGGCACAAAGTTCCAATACTATACCGTTGCCGTTATTGGGGTCGTCGTCGGTCTAATCATTGGCGGCATTCTCTTAAAACTGTTTTTCTTCACCAGCATCCGTAAATATTTTTAACCATTTGCGGAGGGAGGATTAGGCGAAGCGAATCCACCCACTCGTCTCTTCCGAAAAAAAATGAAGCAGGAGCTTCTGATGCAGGCATATTCCCAAGCTGGGACTTGAGAACGAGAGGTTGTGCCGTTTATAATCAACTCACCCCAAAAACCTCCTAACCTTCCCTGCCACAATGATGTTTTCCGTAATCGTATCCTCTTTTTTAGAAAGAATGTCCCGAATGATTTGTGCGGTGTACTCACTATGGAGGATGTTCTCCGTGTGTTTCACCATGTCTAACACACGGGCAACGTTATCCGCAATCTTTGGGGATATCAGTTTTTTTACGTCTCGGTTGTAATACGAGGCCGCCAGCGACACGTCGTCAAGGAATGAAGGACAAGCGGTTTTGAGAAAAGCAACGTCTTTTTCGGTCAGACAATGCAGCCCCAGTAGTTCCGGCGGTAACCCGATTGAATAAAGGGACGCACAGAAAGAGATGACCCTCGGCAAGGTAATCCCCTCCACGTTCCTGGAGTATCCAAAAAGCCCTATGTGCAGCTTACGCATCCTCCGGCGAGGTACAAAACGGGCTATTCCGTTAACCAACGGTGCCAATTCCTTTATCTGTTCCCGGTACGCAGATGTGAGCCTTTCTACAATATCCAGGGCTATTTCCTCGTCTATAACCGTAGGTTGCCGCCTCGGATGGTTATTAATCTTCTCAATGGCATTCCTGACAATATCCTCATCATAGTCATACTTAAATGCCGATTGAATAGTAAACGTCTGAACACTCGGATACTCACTGAGGCATTCATCTACGCTGAGCGGCGTTAAATTGCCGCGAAAGGGATTGCCGCCCAATCCAAGAATGGGATAGATGGGTATCTTGATTTTTTCCTGCAAGTGATGCAACCGCTGTAAGGCGATTTTGACCACTAATACGGCCGGCAACAGCCCATAGTTCAACGCCGGGTCTGAACGACCGATAAACACGCGCTGGTAAGGAAGCTGCTTGTCGGTTAAGTAGCTCTGCACCATGGCGTCCGCGGATAGCATATAAGGAATATCCTCAAATAACGGGATAACCTCCAGCGTTTCTGGTTGAAATTCACCGATCCATTCCTTGATCGTAATATCATTCTCAAAGCATTTTTTGTGTTGTTTTCCCACCACAAAATCCCGGTAGTAATAGTAGACACGATTCAGCGACGCAGCGCTGGTAGTCATAGGAAGGATGACCTCAAAGATGGGCGGTATAGGGTCGGCGTCGTTATTATTCTCATAGAACAGGTGTGCCGCGTCGTACGAGCGGGGCGCGCTCTCCAGCGTTTCCAAGAGAATCTTTGCCTCGCTCTTTTCCACGGCCGGGTTAGGCACCCTCAAGGTAATAAACACCTCTTTGCCGATTCTGTGGTCCTTGAAATAATTATCATACCTGGTCAACAATTTCTTGATTACAAACTCATCGACTTCCTTTCCTTCGCAGTCCCACATTTGTTCGTCACACCGCAGATGTGAAAACACGTAAAACGCCTCTTTTATTTCATCTTCACCGTTAAAAGATGATCCCTCCGTAAAGAACGGCATGGTTACGTTGTCCGGGTGCTGCGTACTCATTGTCCTGGGTATTTTTCTCATGTTATTCATAATTTATATTATAACCGGAGAGAAAAAAATACTGAAGAGATAAAACAATACTGAATAAATTATTCTTAGAAACAATATTTGCTGTCTTTTTTTGATAGTTTCTCAATTTCCAGTTTTTTGCCTTCGGAACCTTTTTTCCCCATGAACGCCCTTGCATAATCCTTACTCTCTTCCACCCCGGGCTGATCAAGCGGATTGACATTATATAATTGCCCCAAAAATAGAGTACAAACCTCGAAGAAGTAGAAAAGCTGCCCCAACGTATGAGGGTTTATTTGTGGAAGAGAAATAGTGCAATTGAGCCTGTTGTTTTTTGTCAATGATAGCTCTGTAGCCTTCCTTTCAGCATCAAACAATTCCGTTATGGTATGCCCTCCAAGATAACCAATTGAGTCGTATTTGTCGTAAGCCTTTGGAATAGTAAGACTAGCGCTAAAACTATCGACTGCAATAAAGGTTACGACTTTATCCCTTCTTCCTTCTACGTATAGTTGTAATTGGGAATGTTGGTCTGTAACTCCTAATGCCTTGACAGGGGTAGGCCCAACCAGGGAGCCATTTCCAGATACTTTTCCAAGGCTCTCAGAGACTAATTGTGCATACCAATCCGCGATGGTGCGGAGGGCGTTACTATAGGGCATGATAACAAATATGTTGAGTCCTTTCTTTTGGTCGGCAATGTAATGGAGTGCAGAATAAAGGTATGCAGGGTTTTTCCAAACGTCCTGTACACTCGTTTTTTTATCCATCATTTTTGCCCCATCCATAAATTCTTTTACGCTGTACCCCAATAATGCCGCGCATAACAATCCGGCAGGAGAAAGGACAGAGTATCTTCCCCCAAGATCATTCGGTATAGATAAAGAACTAAATCCTTCTTCTTTTGCAATTTGCCTCAATTCTCCCTGGCTTTCAGACGTTGTAACAATGATATGGTCTTTATAGGCTTTTATTCCGACTTTATCTATAATTCTTTGGCGGAGAAGCAAGAAGGTTGAAATGGGCTCTACGGTGCCGCCGCTTTTACTGGTTATATTTATTACTGTTTTTTTAATGTCAAGGACGTCGAACAGTCCGTCAATTCCATCCGGATCTATGTTATCCGGGAAAAACATGCGTGGTGCATTGTTACGCCGGCTGCTCTCTAATAAATTATGAAAGGGATGGCTTAAGGAATTAAAAACAGCAATGGATCCAAGCGCCGAGCCGCCAATGCCTATGTTGACAAAATTCTCGAATTTACCCTTCTTAAGCTTTACAATCTCGTCAACTTGATTTATAAATTCTTCTTTATAAGGCATGTCAAGGAACACCAACTCACCTTTTTTTCTCATTGAAGAGATGTTCGCGTGCGCCTTACTTAATTGATTAGATAGTGCATCTATCTCCTTACCATCTATTCCGTAAGGGGGTGAAATAAGGGAAGAAAACATATTGTTTAAGTCGAATTTAATTTCCAAAGGCTTATCCTCCTATTTGTCTTCTATTTTAATTTAAAATTACCGGGTCTTTGCGCGTAAAATCAAGGACGATAATGCAAACCTTACTCATAAGTATTTCAAAATCAAATCGGGACGTCCATCAAAAATTGTCTGCTTAATTTAAAAATGTGAAGATATAATATAATAATTTATCATTATAAGTCAAATATTCAATATTTTAAAGCATTAATGCTTCTTTGTGCAGCGAATCTTACTATCTAACGAAGTAAATTTCCTTGCAAGGCCTTAGAAATTGGGTAAAATCAAGACACTGAAAAATACATACCGGCAAATTTGAGCGGTGTGACGCGTTGCTATCAATTATTACCGTAGAAAGTTGTTCCGGGGGTTGCTTGTCCGTTATTATGAAATCAAAAAAGGTGGCTTTAATTAATCTGGGTTGTTCGAAGAATTTGGTGGATGCAGAAGAGATGATTGGGCGGATAGCCGACAGCGGCAGCACGATCTGTCAATATCCGGAGGATGCAGAGGTGTTGATTATCAACACCTGTGGTTTTATTAACGACTCGAAGCAGGAGTCGATAGACACCATCCTCAAGGCGGCGAAACTGAAGGATGATGCGCATTGCAAGAAACTTATCGTGACGGGCTGCCTTGCACAGCGGTATTCCACTGAGTTGAAGGAGGAGGTGCCGGAGATCGATCATGTGGTGGGATTGAAGGATTTTACTACCCTGACTGAGTTGTCAGGTTCGGGACGGAAAAAACCGAAACTGCCTCCTTCACAATGCAATGACGACTGGCGTAATCGAATCCGGCTCACACCCAGCCACTATGCCTATCTCAGGATATCCGACGGGTGCGATAATCGCTGTAGTTATTGCGCTATTCCGGGCATACGCGGCAGGTTTTATAGCAGGACGATGGAGAATATACTGGAAGAGGCCGCACAAATGGCCCGTGAAGGGGTAAAAGAGGTCAACATTATTTCACAGGACACCACCTCTTACGGGGTTGATTTGTACGGTAAACGGCAATTGCACCTATTGCTTGAAAAGCTGGCGGCGATACCCGGTATCGTATGGATACGCGTCCTTTACACCCATCCGAGGTATTTTTACCCTGAACTTATTCAGGTAATGGCGCGGTATGAAAAGATATGCCGGTATATCGACTTGCCCATTCAACACGTCAACGACGCGATTTTGGAAAAAATGGGACGCGGTGTAACCCGCGCGCGCATTGAAGAACTCATCGCTAGTTTGCGCAACGCCATTCCGGGCATATACGTAAGGACGTCCGTTATCGTTGGATTTCCCGGAGAGACGGAAGAACAATTTGAAGAGCTTTTAGGGTTTATTAAGGCGACACGGTTTGAAAGACTGGGGGTGTTTACTTACTCAAAAGAAGAAGGCACTCCTGCGGCTTCTTTTAAGAACCAGGTACCCAAAAAGGTTAAGGATCGGCGACTGAAAGAGGTGATGCTGGCGCAGCAAGAGATTGTTTTGGAGAGGCATAAGGGGATGGTCGGGCAGACCATTTCCGTTATGGTCGATGAAGAGGACCGGGAGCAGGGCGGATGGATCGGAAGGACTTGTGGCGACGCCCCGGACGTGGATTGCAAGGTGGTTATTCACGGAAATCCTCTCCATGCCCATCCGAAAGGAAGACAAAAGAAGGCTGTCGATGCCTCAAAAGAAGGCCGTTTGAAGGCGGGCGATATTAGGGACGTGCGTATTACCGACATAGCGGAATATGATTTGGTAGGGGCGTTTGCCACGTGAACTATTTATCTTTACAAATGAGTCAAGTTTTGGAAAGAACTGCTGGAACCACAGATTTCACAGATTAAAAAAGCCAGAGATGAGGCCGCCTCAATACATTATCTAAATAGGGATTTTCGAAATCCTCCCTTAAAAAATGAGGTTGTGGCAAGGGGGGCATCAGCCATTACAGGTACTATGTGAACTAATTACGAACGCTAAAACAATCTGTGGGTTTTATTAATACAAAATCTGTGTAATCTGTGAAATCTGTGGTTTTCGAGCTTTTTTAATCGGTCTGAGGCTCTACCTCGCTAAATACTTCAGGTTGGAAAATACAAAAGAGGGGTAAATGAATTCGTTCGAACTTTCAAAATGTGCGGCGTTTAACCTACCAAACCGGTTAACCATGATGCGGTTTGTGCTGTCCATCATTTTCTTTGCTTTCTTATCGTACCGTTGGTATGACATCGCCTTTTTTTCCTATATACTGGCGTGGATTACGGATTGGCTGGATGGCTATATGGCCCGGAAAAAGGGACTTTTGACGGATTTTGGACGTATTGCGGACCCCTTTGTCGATAAGATCATCGTCTGCGGCGGGTTTATCTTACTCATACAGCACGCAAACGGCATTGTTCCTCCGTGGATGGTGGTGGTGATCGTTGCCAGGGAATTCCTGGTAAACAGTATCAGAAGCTACTCTGAATCGAAGGGGATTGAGTTTGGGGCGACGATATGGGGAAAGGCAAAGATGTTTATCCAATCGCTGACGATAAGCTTGATTCTCCTCTTCTATGCGTATCTTCAGTGTTTTGAGGAGATCAAACTGGGGATCGTCGTTATGTTGTGGATGACCGTGATTATTACCCTGGTTTCCGGGGTAAAATATTTAGTTAAGGCAGGGCCTTCGTTACTGATGAAGTAGTATAATGGACAGGCATTTTCAGACCAGTAGGTAAGAATTAATACAAAACCACCCGGTATTATAATCTTATTTTCAACACAAGCACCACAACAGCCAAAACCACGCCAAGTACAATGCGATAATAGCCAAACCATTTAAAGCCATGCCGCTGTAGGAATGAGATAAAGGACTTGATGGCAAACAGCGCCACGATGAATGCCACGGAGGTTCCCAACAATAATAGTAACGCGTCATCGGACTGAATCGTCTTGTGGGAATCCATGAGCTTTTTTGCGCTGGCGCCCAGCATGGTTGGCACTGCAAGGAAAAACGAGAATTCAGCGGCGTTTTTCCGGTTGAGGCCGACAACCATCCCCCCGATGATTGTGGACGCTGACCTTGATACGCCCGGCACCATCGCAATACACTGAAAGCAGCCGATTTTAAACGCCTGGAACCAGGTCATATCCTGCTCTTCCGTGCCTTCCGCATGTTTAAACCATGTATCGACAAAGATCAGGATAATACCCCCGACGAATAGAGAAATAATTACGACCCATATATTGGATAACAAGCAGTCAATATAGTCGTTCAGAATAAAACCTGCAATTGCCGCCGGAATGAATGCAACGGCCAGTTTCAGGTAAAACCGGAAAGAGGCTAGAAATTTACGCCAATAGATCACTACTACCGACAAAATAGCGCCCAGTTGAATGACGACTTCAAAATTCTTCGTAAGGGGATTTTCACTGATGCCCATGAATGAGGATGCAATTATCATGTGGCCCGTAGATGAGACGGGTAAAAACTCCGTAATGCCTTCAATTACCGCAAGGATTAGTGCCGCTAAGTACGTCATGGTTCGCTCCCTTTCGTAGCCTCTTTTTCAGAATAATTCCGGTATTGTATTTTATAGCAACCCCATTTTTTCGTCAAATCCACACATTACATTCATATTTTGTACTGCCTGGCCTGAAGCGCCCTTGATGAGGTTGTCGATGGCGGAAAGGATAACGATGCGATTCTCGGTGGCCTTCACGGAGATATCGCAAAAGTTGGTATATGCCACGTCTTTTGTCCTGGGAACCTCTTGCCCCTCTTTTAGGCGGATAAAAGGCTCTTTACTATATGCTTCCTTGTAAAGTTCAAAAATTTCTTCGTTTCGTAAAGACAAAGCGCCGCCGGCTACCGCATTCTTCGGTTTGGCATAGATAGTACAAAGAATACCGCGATTCATCGGGATAAGATGGGGGACAAATTGTATTGACACCTTCTGATGTGTCTTAATGGACAGAATATGTTCTATTTCCGGGCTGTGCCGATGTCCTCCAACGCTGTATGCCTCAATGTTCTCGTTGCATTCACAGTAGTGGGTGTCTTCCTTCGGTTCGCGTCCGCGCCCTGATACCCCTGATTTGGCGTCTACAATAATATCCTCCGGGTAGATGAGTCCTTTTGCAAGCAACGGAGCTAGTGCGAGGATTGTTGCCGTGGTGTAGCAGCCGGGATTGCCTACCAGCGCGGTCTTTTTAATTTCGTTCCGAAAAAGCTCCGGCAGGCCGTAAACGGCGGTCTCTATGCCGTTATTATCTGTATGCTGCGCCTTGTACCATTTTTCGTAAAGCGATTTGTCACGAAAGCGGTAATCGGCGCTAAAATCAATGACCTTAATCCCGTTTTTCGTAAACAATGGTACATATTGCATAGAGACGGTAGGCGGCAGGGTAATAAATGCTAGGTCTATAGTGGTAGGGATATCTTTTTGATCTATCGTTGTACAGGGTAAATCCAGGATATGCTTTAGAGCAGGAAATATGTCCGAGATTTTGGGATTATCCGTTTTCCGGACGCCAAGATAGGTGATTTTTACCTTTGGGTGGCGTAGAAGGATTTTTATGAGTTCAAGGCTGGTATAAGCCGTGGCGCCGACAATTCCTATTTTTAACAAAGTGGTGTTTCCCAATCCTATTTTAACGCTGTCCAACTTTTAGCGGAAAACAGAAAAATTTTCTCTTTCGACTCGTTCGGGTTAGGGTTTCAGTGGTACGTTTCAGATATTAAACCATAAATTCCAGGGCTTTTCTATCAGTTTTTATCATTTTTGCGTTACTCTTGTGCGCTTTGATTTTATCAGGCTTTTCAAGGCATACAAGGGAATTTAATCCTTCGGCCTTCAGCCTATCTACCTGAGTAGTGACGTAATGTCCCGTAGGGACAAAATATCGGTAGAAATAGCAAGGGCATACAACCATAAAGTACCGTAGGCATGAAATATTCAAAGCCCATTGGTTTTTCTACGAATATGTCGTTCCTACGGAACTAAGACCGTTTTTGTGTTTGTTTTCTACCACTATTTCGTTCCTGACGGAACTTTGCAACGCATTCATTTATTTTGTATCTAAGCGTTAAACTGAAGACTGCCGGAGTTGGGCGAATATAGCCCCAGAGGGGTGGCCTGTTTGTAGAATAAAGAATCTAAACACCGCAAAAGCTCCGTAGGAGCGACCTGTATAGGAACTTGAAAGTCAGGCCTGAAAGGCCGACAGGATATAGCGGGGGGTGAAGCCCCCTGTGAAGATCATAAAATAATACAAGCCCCGAAGGGGAGGCAGGATGTTTTGTTTTCGTGACTAAAACAATACTAAATTCCAGAAAAAATAGATGTCCTGACCATGTTATGCGTCCTTTTCTGTCACCCCTTCGGGGCTGGCTATGTTGTTGCATTTACCAGGGGCTTTACCCCTGGCTATATCCTTTCAGCCCTTCGGGCCTGTTGTAGGGCGTGCCCTGTTGCGTATACAGACAGCCGCAAGGCTAAAGCCTTGCCCTACGTATAAAAAGAAAGTTGCCGAAGGCTTTAATTTGATTGTCCATCTCTGCGCGGAATTCATCGAACTTGTCATTGATAAAATCTTTTAGGCTTTGACGGTATCCTGAAGCAGGACTAAATTCTGTTTATTATTTGCGCATGTTTATGATAGAATTGAAAACGAAATCTGTGGTTCCAATAGTATTTAACTGGCTTGGGTCTCTGTTACGCTAACAATCATTAAAGGCATATTCGGCACCAGAGCCGGTATTCCTTGGTTGTCTATAGTTTTCTGTTGCTAAAATTGGAGATGATTTGCAATGAAAGAATTGAAAATATACTTAATTTCGACCGTATTTGCCGTTGGTTTTGGGTTTTCTGATTTAGCAATAGCCGGCGAAGGCGACACGACTAACGTTGTGGATAAGGTTGAAAAACTGGCTGAAAAACCGAAAATATCCTTTGAAAAGCAGGTGTATGATTTTGGTAAGATTTTTGGAGGAGACGTTGTTACGTATAAGTTTAAATTCCAAAATGCCGGGAAAGGGGAGTTGATAATAAATAGCGTCAAGACTTCCTGTGGATGCACTGCCGCTCTGGTATCGAAGGATAAATTGCTCAGCAATGAGTCCGGTGAGATAGATGTAAAGTTTAATCCGGGAAAATTCGTGGGCAAGGTTTCAAAGACGGTCACGGTAAATTCAAACGACCCCGAAACGCCCACGTATAAGCTTACGATTTCAGGTGTTATAATTGAAGAGGTTGTTGTTAATCCACGGCGAATTAACTTTGGAACCAGCCGAAAAGGGGATTCGGTTACAAAGACGTTGGAAATTAAACCGCTCACTGGGCTGAATATCCAGGTAACGAAGGTGGAGTCACCCAGTCCTTACCTAACTATTTCTAAGGATAAGGATGGTGCTGATGATTCCAGTGTTTATCAGATAACGTTCAACAAGTATGACTATATCGGGAATTATAATGGAATGATCTTTGTATACACGACCGGCGCCAGGCAGGAAAGGGTAGACGTTCCCTTTTCCGGCGAGGCTATTGGTGACTTAACCTTTTATCCTGAAGCGGTGTCTTTCGGCACTATTAAACAAAAGCTGGAGTCAAAAAGGACCGTAATTATTAATCTGGTAAATAGTGACGTGAAAATAGAGAAGGTTGAAGTACATCCCGATTTTATAAAGCATGCGCTATCTGATTTAAACAAAAAGAGTAAAAGGTTGGAAATTATCCTGGGTGACAATCGCCCGCTCGGTAAGATTACCGGTGGTATAAAGATATATACCACGAGTAGCGTTCAACCGGTTATCAGTATTCCGATTAATGGTGAGGTTAAAGAATAAGGGATACCATTCTCATTTTTTAATTGACGTAAAATATAATTTCAATTCAGAAACCCTGAGAAAACATGGTGTGCGTCTCCAGAGGTTGTAAAGGGGAAATTACTATGACAAAGAAAGAAATGGAAAAAGGGTTCAAAGAGATATGGGACCTTTATAGAGAAACGGATAAAAGATTTAAAGAAACGGATAAAAAAATTGAAAACACCTTAAAGGTCGTTGGCGACCTTACCGGTAAGTGGAGTAAGTTTGTTGAGGGGTTGATTGCGCCCGCAGTAGAAAAGCTATTTAAGGCGCGAGGTATAGTGGTAGATAAAGTATATCAAAGGATAAAAACACACAAGGATGGAAACACCATAGAAATAGATATTTTGGCAATTGATGGAAAATATGCGGTGCTCGTAGAGGCAAAAAGCACTTTAAAAATAGAGGACGTGCAGGAACATGAGGAAAGGTTGAATAAATTCAAGTATTTTTTCCCGGAATATAAAGACAGAAATGTGA
Source organism: Candidatus Brocadiaceae bacterium (assembly GCA_015661205.1). Taxonomy (GTDB): domain Bacteria; phylum Planctomycetota; class Brocadiia; order Brocadiales; family Brocadiaceae; genus JACVXV01. Next base: position 10,951 of record JACVXV010000017.1, on the reverse strand, counting down.
TAGGCGCCGTAGGAGGGATTTTAATAGAAGAAGGGGCGGAAAGATACGCATACAAAAAGGGGATGTTTGTGATAGCACAAAGTGGGGAAGAGAGTGTGAAAATCTTAAACGACAAAGGGTTTAAACCAAGAGTGTGGTAGTGAGTATATTGATAATATAGGGTTTTCACTGTATTTAACTATGTAAGGAATTTCGAATTTATGAAGTATGGATACGGATATCATTCGACATTCGTTATTCCTTGTTCGATATTCGATTTTGTGTTAATCGCAACTTACGGTTGCCGTATTGGGGTTAATTCGTTGCTGTAATAATCTAAAAATATCTATGGGTGTGATCTTCAAGTATCTTTTGTTGTTTTTAATTCTTTTCTTGCCTGCAAGCATTTATGCCTCTTCCGGTGAAGTTTTGATCGTGTTTTCCGGTGAAGAACTGGGTAGCCTTGAACCCTGCGGTTGCTTCGAAGGGCAGATAGGAGGGATTTCCCGCCGAGGCGCTCTGATTGATTCGTTGAGAAAGCAGAAAAAGACGGTGATACCCGTAAGTTTGGGGGATTTGCCGAAAGGCTTTGGGAGGCAACAAGAGATCAAAACGGAGATGCTGTGCCGTGCAATGGATGAAATGGGTTACGTGGCGCATAACCTCGGTGAAAAAGACCTTGAAATCGGGCTGCCGTTAATGAGTTATTTATCGCAAGCGTATAAGGTGAAGTTTCTCTCCGGTAACGTTGAGTTTGCCGACCAGCTTCCTTTGGAACGTAATCAATTCCTTGTAAAAGAGTGTTCCGGCGCTGCACGGCCTTGTAAAATAGCTTTTATAGGGATTGTATCGAAATCCCTGATAAGTGAGCATTTCTCCGATGGTGTAAACGTTCATGACCCGGTAGAGGCATTAAGGCCGCTTGTAAAAGATTTACGCGGTAGTGTGGACCTCATTGTTTTGCTTTCTCATGCGCCGCTTGAAGAGTCTATTGAAATTGCAAAATTGTTCCCGGAAATAGCCTTGATTATTACCGGACACGGCATCGATGAGCCGGAGGATGCCGTAACGTACCTTAACAACACGTTAATCGTTACCGCAGGCACAAAGGGCAAACATCTTGGTGTTGTTACGTATTCTATGGATAAAGCCGGTCTAACGAGGAAGTCCGTCTCCCTTATGCCGTTGGGTCATGCTCAAAAGGATTCACCGGGAATGGCTTCATTGTTGAAGGAATATCAGCAGATGTTGATTGACGAAGATTTGCTGGGTAAAACGGTGCAGGAGCCCCTTCAAGACGGAGCGTCATACGTGGGGAGCGCGTCCTGCGGTATATGCCATAAGGCAGTATACCTCCATTGGCTTAAAACAAGGCATGGCGCGGCTTATAATACCCTAGTGGCTATGGGACAGCAATTTGACCCCGAATGTATTGCGTGCCATACCACCGGCTATGGTTACGTTTCCGGGTTTCTGTCTGAGAAAGAGAATAAATATTTGATAGACGTCGGATGTGAAAGTTGCCACGGCGCCGGAAGCCTGCATATTGCAAACGTTAATGATACGGCCTATAAACACCGCTCCGCGGGTGAAGGCCGGTGCGTTACGTGCCATGATAGTGAGCATAGTGTAAAATTCAAATTTGATGAATATTGGGAAAAGATCAAGCACCCCGAAGAAATTTTAAAAAAACTGAATTAACGCGAGGGCTATTTGTTTCAAAATGATTAACGTCGCATTTTACTGGCACCAACATCAACCGTATTACAAGAATAATCTAACCGGCGAATACTCTATGCCCTGGGTAAGGCTGCACGCGATAAAGGATTACATTGGCATGGCGTTGCTTTTAGAAGAATTCCCCAAAGTCCGCCAAACCTTCAATTATGTAGGATGTTTGTTAGAACAGATCGTAGATTACGGAGAAAACCATGCCACCGATTTATTCTGGAGGTTAACAAAATTAGCTCCTTATGATTTAGCGGAAAGCGACAAACTCTGGATATTAGATAATTTCTTCTCCGCAAATCATCAAAATATGATTGAGCCGTATCCGAGATATAAAGAATTATTACAGAAAAGAAATTTCAGAAGAAAACGGCCCAAGGACGTTCTTAAGGATTTTTCCGACAGTGATTTTCAAGACCTGCAAGTGTGGGCAAACCTCACCTGGTATCACCCGTTAGTTGTTCGGCAGGATACGGCGCTGATTGAGCTGTTTAAGAAAGGTGAAGGCTTTACGCAGGAGGATAAAGAATACGTTCTGTCACGACAGATAGAAGTAATCAGACAGGTCATCCCGCTGCACAAACGATTACAATACATGAAGCAAATCGAGGTGACAACGTCTCCCTATTATCATCCTATTTTACCCTTGTTATGTAACCAGGAATCGGCGCAGGTTGTTTTACCGAGATTGTTGCTGCCCAAGAAAAGAATGCTTGCTGGTGAAGATGCTAAATTTCACGTGCAAAGGGCGGTACAGGCCTATGAAAGACATTTTGGGCAAAAACCGCGGGGCATGTGGCCTTCCGAAGGTGCTGTAAGCGACAACGTTATTCCCATTGTGGCCGCGGCAGGAATCAACTGGCTGGCGTCTGACGAAGAAATCCTGGATTGTTCTCTCGATAGTAAAATACGGAGAAATGAATATGGCGACGTTGTAACCCCGGAAATCTTGTACAAGCCGTATCGCGTCTGTGTCGGTGACCACTCGGTGAATATGGTGTTTCGTGACCATAATCTTTCCGACCTAATTGGGTTTCAATACTCAAAGTATTCCGTGGATGCTGCGGTGTCCAATTTCATGGGCAGGCTTGATAGTTTGAAGAAGTACGACAACAACGGAAGGCCGCTTCTCGTGACGATTATTTTGGATGGAGAAAACGCCTGGGAGTATTACCCTAACAGCGGTTTGGATTTCTTGCGCAAGCTTTATGAAACGATAAGCTCCTGTCCTGACGTGGAGTGCGTTCGGATCGGTGATTATATAGACGCCCATCCGCCGGAACACACGCTCCATCACATTAGCCCCGGCTCGTGGATCGGGCATAATCTGGCGACATGGATCGGACATGAGGAAAAAAACATGGCGTGGGATTTATTGGAAAATACGCGGTCTTTTTTAGTAAAACATACAGAAGGCACAATGCTTCCCGTTGGAAATAAAATTATTGCCGATGCATGGGACGAAGTTTTTATTGCAGAAGGAAGTGACTGGTTTTGGTGGTTTGGTGACGACCATTTCACCGCCTATAAGAACGAGTTTGACAGTTTATTCCGGATACATTTAAAAAACGTATATAAATTGCTGAACGTGGATTATCCAAAGGTATTGGATGTCCCCGTTGCGGCAAAGGCTGACAGAAGAAAGCCTTATACGCTTCCCACGGGGTTTTTGGAAATCAAACTTGACGGGGTTGTAAGCAATTATTTCGAATGGTTGAGCGCAGGCGTTTACACCGTGGGTAAGGATATGGATGCAATGCACAGGACCTCCGGGCAGCCGATTAAGGAAATGTATTTTGGATTTGACGTTAATAATTTATGTATCAGATTAGGTTTTGACAAGGAGGCTTTTTCTCAATATAGAAAAAATGGGAAATGTGTGATTACCTTTGTTCAGCCTACCGAGATGCAAATACTAACGTCAAGCTTTTCCGATAAACCGCTCAGGTTTAAGATTAAAAACAGTAACCAGGTGTCTGTCGAAAAATATTTTGATACTATCTTTTTAGATAAAATATTGGAGTTGTCGTGCGCTTTTGCCGATTTGGGATTGCTTCCTAACGTTGAAATCGAATTTTTTGTTGAGTTGGTGAGGGATGAAGAGATAATTCAAAGAGTTCCGGCCGTCAAAGGATTTTGAAGGTATAATGTGGCAGGTGTAAGGCTGTAAATTAGTTCGCGTGCGGTGGCGGTTTTGTGTAGCGCCGGCCTTCATGGCCGGCAATGGCGTTGGGTATGCACGCCCAGCGGGGGATAAACCCCCGCGCTACGGCATGGAATTTTCTAAACATTAAATCAGAAGTTGTGTTGGTTCAAAAAAGAGGAGGATAACAAAGATGCCTGAGCTTCGCAAAGATCCCGTTTCCGGGCGTTGGATAATAATTGCTACAGAAAGGTCTACACGTCCGAGTGATTTTAAATCAGGACCGCAGCCTATTAAAGGCGGCTTCTGCCCTTTTTGTGAAGGAAATGAAGATAAAACGCCGCCGGAAATTATTGCATACAGGGAAAAGGGAACCCTGGCAAACGAAAAGGGATGGCGCGTAAGGGTGGTGTCCAATAAGTTCCCCGCACTGAGGATAGAAGGCAACTTAAACAAACACGGCGAGGGCATCTACGATACCATGAACGGTATCGGCGCGCATGAGGTGATTATTGAAAGCCCGAAGCATATTATTTCTTTGGCCGAACTGAGTAACCCACAGGTCGAAGAGGTGTTGTGGGCTTACCGGGACCGGCTTGTTGATCTCAAAAAAGACAGGCGATTTGTTTCCGGATTGATCTTTAAAAACGTTGGCGTAACGGCAGGCGCTTCTTTGGAGCATTCCCACTCACAGCTCATTGTCACGCCGATTGTCCCCATATCGGTTAAGCATGAGATGGATGGTTGTATGGATTTTTACAAGTATAGAGGACGATGCCTCTTTTGCGATATGGTGCAACAAGAGTTATCTGCGGGAGTTAGGATTGTGTTTGAAGGCGATAATTTCCTGGCGTTTGCCCCTTATGCCTCGCGTTTTCCCTTTGAAATTTGGATTTTACCCAAGAATCACTCGTCACATTTTGAAAATTTACAAAAGATGGAGATTGGAGAATTGGCGCAAGTGTTACGCACGGTGCTTTTCAAGCTGGAGATCGCATTGGAATTTCCACCCTATAATTACATAATACACACGACTCCATTTGCCTTCGGTGAAGTGGAACACTATCACTGGCATATTGAAATTATTCCTCGGTTGACAAAGATTGCAGGGTTTGAATGGGGAACCGGTTTTTATATAAATACGGTCACACCGGAAAGCGCCGCAGAGTTTCTTAGAGATGCAAATATTGAGAAACCATTAACGGAGAAATATCATTGAAGGTTGTCTATTTATCGCCGGAGGTTGCGCCATTTTCAAAGACTGGCGGCTTGGCGGATGTATCGGGGGCGTTGCCGCAAAGCTTAAAAAAGCTTGGCGCAGAGGTTATCGTAATTACCCCCTTTTATGGAAACGTAAAGGCCGATAAGCATTCGTTGGAAAAAATCGATATACAGTTTGAGGTAAAAATTGGCGATAGGGTTAATATAGGAGGCGTTCATAAAGGGTTTTTACCCGATACGCATGTGCCCGTTTATTTCCTGGAAAGTGAACGGTATTTTGACCGGATGGGGTTGTACAACTACCCCGGCACAACGAACGACTTTCCGGACAATAGCGAGCGTTTCATTTTCTTTGCAAGAGGCGCCCTGGAAGTTATAGAGCAATTAAAGGTGCATCCCGACGTCGTGCACTGTAACGATTGGCAGACCGGGCTTGTTCCCGTGTATTTAAAAACGACGTATGCCGGCAAAGCATGTTTTCGAAACACAAAGTCGCTACAGACCCTGCATAATCTCGTATATCAGGGACGTTTCGGTAAATCCGACATGGACTTGACGGGATTAGACCGGTCTCTTTTCAACTGGAAACAACTGGAATTCTACGGACAATTGAATTTTCTTAAGGGGGGCATTGTCTTTAGCGACGCCATTTCGACCGTCAGTAAAACGTATGCTGAAGAAATCCAGACCATGGAATGTGGCGACGGTTTACAAGGCGTGCTGCATGAACGCTCGAAAGACCTCTATGGTATTATAAACGGGATTGACTATACCATTTGGAACCCGGAAACCGATAAATATATTATTGCCAATTATGGCATAAAAAAGCTTGCTGGAAAGCAACTTTGTAAAAAATCCCTGCAAAGGACGTATAAACTCCCGGAACGAGACGTGCCTGTCGTTGGAATGGTAACCCGTTTGGCGAAACAAAAAGGCCTGGATTTAATCATAGCCAAATTTCATGATTTTATGAAACTCGACATACAGTTCGTATTATTAGGTTCCGGAGATACAATGTTCCACGAGATTTTTCAGGGATTCGCGAAGGTCTTTCCCGAAAAAGTAGCGGTAAAATTAACGTTTGACGAACCATCGGCACATGAGATAGAGGCCGGGGCCGATGTGTTCTTGATGCCGTCTCACTACGAGCCGTGTGGATTGAATCAGTTATACAGCCTGAAATACGGGACGGTACCTATTGTTAGAAGTACCGGGGGGCTTGCCGACACGATTATCGACGTTCGCTCAGAACCGGTTGACGGCGGGCGGGTGAACGGGTTTTTGTTTAAAGAGTATAGCGCAGATTTGCTTTTTGCAACGCTGGTAAGGGCAATCGATTTGTTTAGAAAAAAAGACCCGTGGCAAAGGCTTATGAAAAATGGAATGGCGCAAGACTGGTCATGGGAAAGAAGCGCAAAGGAATACTTAGCGCTTTACAAAAAGGTTGCTAAAGGGCATACGTGTTAAGTTAAAGAATCTATAATTACCACCAAACCCTTGTTTCAACTAGCCCTGAAGGGGCTAAATAGAATAGCCCAGGGCAGCGCCCTGGGAACAAGATTAAACCATTCAGCCCTGAAAGGGCGTAATACAGAATGAACCGTTATTTTATACCTAATATCGCCCCTTCAGGGCTTGTTTTGCTAATAATGCCAAACCTAGGGCGCTGCCCTAGGCTGTCGTATTGCGCCCCTTTGGGGCTATCATTGCAAATACGGTTAGGCTGAGTTTGTCCGTCTTTTCATTTCTTGACTTAACACGTATGTGCTAAGGGTGGTTTATAATGCTTCCCCCTATTTTAAAAGATAAAGTCGATGACATTCTTCGCGGTATCATGGCGTCCCTTAATGCGGGGTTGTCCGTTGTAGACAAAGACCTGAACATTATTTGGACTAATGAGAACCTTCGTCGTATGCTACACTCAAAACACAGCGTGGTTGGGAAAAAGTGTTATGAGGTATATGGGTGTGCATGTAAAGATGCTAGCCACTGTTCGTCAGTTAGCGGCCTTTCCAACGGCGAAAGAAATGTTTCTGATATCCAGTTCATCTCGGAAAAGGGCGGCAGGAAATATATCAAGAATATCTCAATACCCGTGAAAGATGAAAAGGGTGCTGTCGGGTACTTTTTAAAACTCTCGTTAGACGTTACCGAGAAAGAAGAAAAGATCAGCCAGCTTTCATTGTTAAGAAAATTTGCCGATATGATGCAGGGGACGTTGCATATCGACCGGTTACTGCATCTCATCTTGACCTGCGTTACCGCGGGGACGGCGCTCGGCTTCAATCGCGCAAGGCTTTTTCTCGTGGATAAAAAACGGAACGTTGTCTATGGCAAGATGGCTGTCGGTCCTTCCAGTTATGAGGAGGCGGTTAAGGTCTGGAGTGAAATTATCAGTAAATATGAAAGCCTGGAAGACCTAATTAGCGCCTCTAAAGATAAGTATCAGGAAGATACACCGCTGCACGCGACCACGAGGTTAATGGTTTATTCTTTAGCGGATGAAAGTGAGCCGATTGTTTCCTGTGTAAAACACAAGAACATCATTTGGGGGAAAAACGCATTTCATGACCCCACGATGAGCAGGAATTTCGTGAGTATGATCGGCGCCGATGAATTTGTTTGTGTGCCGTTGATAGCAAGAGAAGAGGCCATCGGGGTGATTTGTGTAGACAATCATTACAGCAAAAAACCGGTAACAGAGGATCAGGTGCAGATGTTGGTTACCGTTGCCAGCCGCGCCGCGCTGGCAATTGAAAATGCTGAAGCATATAAGAGTCTTGAGGAGAAGATTAAACAACTGGAAGATGCGCAAGAAAGGTTGATCCGCTCTGAACGGCTTGCTGTTATAGGGAATATGGCTGCATATATCGCTCATGAAATCCGTAACCCCTTGGTGACCATCGGCGGTTTTGCGCGGTCTATTTCACGGATATCGAATCAAGACCCTCACGCTAAACAGAGCGCTGAGATTATTGTTGAAGAAGTTAATCGTTTGGAAAAAATTCTTGCAAATATTACGGATTTTGGCAAGCCATTGAAACCCGTTAAGGGCGTGTTTCAAGTAAACGATCTCCTGGAAAACACCTGTTCCCTGATGGGACCCTATTTCAAAAGCAGCAATATTCAACTGATTCAAAAATTCAACGAATCGGCGCCTCCCGTTACGATGGATTCGACCCAAATGAAACAGGTATTTGTAAATCTGATGAAAAACGCCGTCGAATCAATGCTTGATGGCGGCACGCTTATCCTGGAAACCACGTCGGATGACAAGTACGTCAAGATCAACGTCACTGACACCGGCAAGGGAATACCTGCTGAAACCATACAGCGCGTCTTTGAACCGTTTTTTACCACAAAGGTGGATGGCACCGGCATAGGACTGGCCGTGTCGAAAAAGATCGTAGATGAACACGGGGGAACCATACTGGTGAAAAGTTCTGGATACAGTGGAACAACCTTTTCAGTTTACTTGCCGATAAAAACGGAATGAATTATTTTATGGAGGAGTAAGCAATGCAAAAGAAGATTCTCGTGGTAGAAGATGATAAAAATCAAATCTTACTCTATCAACATGAATTAACGTTGGAAGGATACACCGTTATTGCGGCAAAAGACGGCAGTGAAGCGGTAAAAATGGTAAAAGAACGTTTCCCTGATATCATTGTGATGGACATTAATATGCCCAGAATGAACGGTATTGAAGCGATGGGGAAAATCCTGGGCGAACAGCGGAAAATACCTATTATCATTAACACGGCATACAGTAACTACAAGGATAATTTTATGTCATGGTCAGCGGATGCTTATATTATCAAGTCTTCCGATTTAACAGAATTAAAATCAAAAATAAAAGAGCTGTTGGCTAAAAACGAGTAGAGAGGGGGCATGGATTTAAAATGGACGAAAATCAGCTTAAAAAAGTTCTGGTAATGATCCTTGCCGGTGGACAGGGGGAGAGGCTTTATCCTTTAACAAAAGATAGAGCAAAACCGGCAGTTCCTTTTGGTGGGATTTATCGAATTATTGACTTTACCCTGAGTAATTGCATTAATTCTTTCCTGAGAAAAGTATGTGTGCTGACACAGTATAAATCATATTCCCTGGACAGACATCTCAGGGTCGGATGGAACATATTTAGTACTGAATTGGGTGAGTTTATTGAGAACGTTCCGCCCCAAAGAAGGATAAGCGAACTCTGGTATCAGGGAACGGCAGATGCCGTGTACCAAAATATTTACATCCTTGAAAGGGAACGCCCTGAAAAGGTGCTGATACTGGCCGGCGACCACATTTATAAGATGGATTATCGTGAGTTGATTGACTTTCATAACGCAAAGAATGCGGACGTCACCATCCCTTGTATCGAGGTGCCAATAAAGGACGCAAGCCGGTTTGGCGTTATGGGGGTTGACAGTGAACAGCAGATTATTCATTTTGATGAAAAACCAAGAGACCCCAAACCGATGCCTTCAAATCCTGAAATGGCGCTGGTTTCTATGGGGATTTACCTCTTTAACACGGAGACGCTGGTACAAAGGGTAATTGCTGATGCCAAGAGAGAGACGTCTCACGATTTCGGTAAAAACATCATCCCGTCAATGCTGCTTGCAAAAGACCGCGCGTATGCCTTCGTATTTAAAGACAAAAACAATAAAGACGTGAAGTATTGGCGGGATATCGGAACGCTCGACGCCTACTGGGAGGCCAATATGGACCTCGTCCAGATAGACCCGATTTTTAATCTTTATGACAGCAACTGGCCTATTCGCACCTACCACCAGCAGCTCCCTCCAGCAAAGACGGTTTTTGCGGAACTTTATCCTGGCGGACGGTGCAGCTTGGTACTCGATTCGGTAATTTCTAACGGTTGTATTATCAGTGGCGCCCGGGTGGAAAGGTCTGTCCTGTCCCACGATGTAAGGGTTGAGTGTTATTCGGAGGTCTATGATTCGATTATCATGGAGAGGGCAAGGATTGGCAAAGGCGTCAAGATTCGAAATGCCATTATTGATAAGGGCGTAACCATCCCGGACGGAAAGAGTATTGGATACAATCCGGAAGAAGACAAGAAACTTTTTACCATTTCAGATAAGGGCATTGTTGTGGTAGAAAAAGAGATGCCAATTATGTAGGGACACGGTGCCCGTGTCCCTGCGTATGAACACAAATAAGCCGCTGAAGGCTTAATAAAATCCTTATGGCTTGATAAATTGCTGCAATAAAATGTACAAGATTTGCACAATGATTTTCTGATATTGTTTTAAATAGAGGTTACTATGGGAAAAAGAGATATTTTGGCAAAAATTAACCACTGGTTTATAAACATAGGAAGGTACTTTGTCGCTGTAGCCTCCATCCTGACGATCTTAGCCTCCGGTTTTTTGATCTTTGCCGGCATTTGGGAGTTTATTAATGGCATCCCTGGCATATTGGAGATATTATATAAACCCGGTTCTCATCGCCTGGAACTCTCGGTGCATTTTATTTCTGCCATAGATTTGTTCATGGTCGCCGTAGTGATGTTCGTCATGGGGATCGGTCTCTTTGAATTATTTGTGGACAAAGACCAATCCATCAGCTACCCCCATTGGCTTAAAATAAGAGACCTGAATGACCTGAAAGAGAAATTGATTTCGGCTGCCGTTGTGGTCATCGTCATCACCTTTTTAAAGCATATCGTAATGTGGGAAAAACCTTTAGAAACGCTATACTTTGGCGGCGCAATCGCCATTGTTATTGCATCGATAACCCTCTTTTCCCGGCTCGTGGTTGGCGATGAGGTGAAAAAGAGGAAAAAGGAAGAAGAGAAGGTTTAGCAACATTTCACCTTGTTCCCAAGCTGAAGCTTGGGAACGAGTTGGTGTAGGGACACGG
>JACVXV010000273.1 GCA_015661205.1 Candidatus Brocadiaceae bacterium | reverse complement strand
CTTGTTTTACTCATCATGCTCAACCCAGGGCGTTGCCCTGGGCTGTTGTATTGCGCCCCTTTGGGGCTATTTTGCTAATACGGTTAGGCCGCGTTTGCCCAACTTTTCATTTCTTAACTTAACACCTATGGGGGAGACCCCGCCCCTACGGAGGACGTTATGCCTTCACAAACCTTTTACCCGATAACTGCTTTATGATTTTTTTAATCTCGAGAATCATCAGGGTGCTTGATACAACAGACGTCGGCAGGCCGGTGATTTGGATGATTTCGTCGATGTCTATGGGACTGCTCGAAAGGAGCGAGAATATCTTCTTTTCATGGGAGTTGAGAGTAAGGTTTCTTGTGTCTTTTGGTTCAGGCTCGTCGCACTCATTCAGGGCTTCCCCTATGGTGCCGAGTTCCTGAATAATGTCGCTGACGTCCTCAACCAACTTGGCGCCTTCCTTGATTAATTTATGCGAGCCGCGGCTGTATACGTTGTCGATATTACCGGGAATGGCAAAGACCTCTTTCCCCTGTTCAAGCGCCCACTGCGCGGTGATCAGGGAGCCGCTGTTCAGAGCCGATTCCACCACCAGCACGCCTAGCGACAAGCCGCTGATGATCCTGTTTCTTGGCGGAAAGTTGCGGTAATCGGGCGGCGTCTTCATGGAAAATTCGGAGATGATTGCGCCATGGGCTGCAATCTTTTCCGCCAACTCGATATTTTCCTGGGGATAAACGGTGCCAAGCCCGCAGCCTAACACGGCAATGGTGCGTCCCTGTGCAAGGATAGCGCCGCGATGCGCTGCCGTGTCGATCCCCCGCGCCATGCCGCTCACGATACAAAACCCCTTCTGCGCAAGCAAACGGCTGAAGCGTTCCGCCTGGGAAAGACCGTAATAGGTGCATCTCCTGGCGCCCACAATGGCAAGGGCAATCGCGTCGGTAGCGAGAAGGTTCCCTTTTACGTAAAGTACCAACGGCGGGTCATAAATGTCCTTAAGATATTTCGGATACTGCTCGCTGGTGTAAGGTATGATCTGAACGTTTTTTTCCTGGGCAAACTTGATTTCAGAGGCAATGTCAACGTTCCTGGCTTCCTCGGTAATGGCATGAGACAGCTTCTCCCCAATCCCATGGATTGCCTCCACGTCCCTTTTTGAGGCGCTGAAAATAGCCTCCGCAGAGCCAAACGTTTCAACAAGCGTCTTGTATGTCCTTGCCCCGATCCCTTTTGTCATGCTCAGGCGCAGGATTGCTTCAAATTCCGTCATTATGATTACCCTTCATGTGGCCGCAACGTAATTACGTGACAAAATTACAATATTTATTTTACACACCTCTTGTATGGAATGATATAATATAAACCATTATGTGCCTGATTTGCAAACCAAACCCTGAAAGGGCGAAATAACATGACGAACCGAATTTTATTGAGGAGTTTTAACATGGGGAATCTATCTGACACAAAACACAAGGGTGCAAAATGCCTTTTGTTCGCTGTACCGGCGCTGATTATCTTTTTCTTGTCCGCTTTATTTGCCGTACAGGGGTTTGGCGGTGAGGCGCCGCCACAGACCGTCCCCTTTTCGTCCATTGCAATACTTAAAAATCTTTCCCGTGAAAATAAATATTTTACGATTAACGATACCGTTCGCGTTGACGATCATTATTACCGTTTCCTCATAAAATCCCCCCATGGTGAATATGACGTCTTGTCAACGCGGGACGTTTTTAAAACCTGCCATGAAATCCGCGTTATCGAAGAATACCGTGCAACGAAAGAGGGCGGCGAGGCATGGAATGCCGCCGGGGAGTCGCTCAAGAATATCGGACGAGGCGCTAAACAAATCGTGAAAGAACCGAAGGAGTCGGCAAAGGCCTTTGCGCGCGCAGGGGGGAAACTGATGAGGAGTATCGGGAGGTTCTTCAAGAAGCATGGGGAGGAAAAACCGGAGGAAAAGGCCGGGGACGGCACAGATCGGGACAAGGGTGGCGAGGGATTCTTTGTGGGTAAGCACGCAAGGCAATTCGCGGCGGAGGTAGGGCTGGATGTTTACACGGATAACCCTTATGCTCAGACGCTGATACAGGAGGTGGCAAAAGCAAGGTCGCACGGCTCCATTGGAACCAGCGTCGGATTGTTTTTTCTCGCGCCCGTTCAAGGCCTCGGCCTCCTGAGCAACGCCCTTACGCCGAATGGGTTTGATGCCGAGACGGAAAAGCTTATCTGCGAAGAAGCGCCGGCCGAATTGCGGTACGTCCTCACCGAGAAATATAAAGCGGATTTGGGGGTTGAATGTAACGATGGAAGCCCCATAAAAGCCCTGCTTGACAATCCCAATTATTCTCCCCGTGAGCAGGCATATCTTTATTGCTATTTCAAACGCCTGTCGAAGCCGGAAACCGGCGACAGTGTTGAAGGATTGCCGGGCGTTATAGAACATCTCGGCAAGGTCAAACTGCCCGTTACTGCAACCTTTGCCGTCAATCAGATGGAATTGCTTTTGGCGTACCAAAAATATGAAAAAAATCTGACAAGGCTTATTACAGCGGCGAACGTGGTTGGCGGTATGACGGGAAAACAAGAACAACTGTTTATCGTTCCTTACGACATGGCTGGAAACACTGCAGAGATGAAGGATTTCCTGGCTGAACTCGCCAAATCGGCCAAGACGCAGGGCGCAAAAGGCACGCAGTTGTGGCTTGTCGGCGACGCCATGAGTGACTTTATTTCGGAAGCGAAGTCCCGCGGGATAACGGTTAAGAAAAACGCCTTACTGCTCCCGCATTTCGCTCCAGGTGATACCGCAAAGAAGAGTGAATAGATTCTGGAGGCCGTTATGGGGAAGGTAATTTCGTTTATCAACTATAAAGGTGGCGTCGGTAAAACGACCACCACGTACCACGTCGGGTGCGCACTGGCACTGTTTCACGGCAAAAAGGTGTTGCTTATCGACGTAGACCCGCAGGCAAACC
>JACVXV010000146.1 GCA_015661205.1 Candidatus Brocadiaceae bacterium | reverse complement strand
TATGATTGAATACTGTGGCACTCCCCATATCGAAAGAGGGGAGAAACAGTGAAAACAAACTATATCTAAAGAAGGAGATTTATGATGTCTACTCGACAAACTACCTTTTGGTTAATGCTATGTGTGTTTTTTTTGGCTGGCTGCGGGGATCATGGAGCTAGCCCTGACTTGTTTGATATTAAACTCAGTGTAAAAGCAGATCAAGTAACTAATAGTAACGCTTCTCCTGTAGAAGTTTCGGGTTACCCTGTGTTTGTTGAAGTAACAATGAAAACAAAAGATGATAGCTCTGGTGCAGGCTTCTATGTTCATCTAATTCAGAAAGAAAGTGGTGCAGGCACAAAGTACTATTATCAGGGCAGCACGGGCTTCTTTAATAAAACAAGCAATTCCATTCCTGTTTGGCTAGGCAGTGATTCCGATATAAACAAGTATTACCAAATATATGCTATAGTAAACAATACAGAACAATACGAAAAAAATATCAATGGCATTAAAACGTTTAACGAGCTTCCTAGAACCCCAGTGTCAATCCTGAATTTAAAACGCATTAGATAAAAAACAAGTAAGACCACCTAATCGTTTTGATGGTATTAATAAGCGTATCAGGCCTTTTCACCGCTGAGGCCAAAGTGTCGCATTTTAAATAATAAATAGTGGGGTATGCGCTTGACTGTACCTGATAGCATGTGCGGACATCTGTTCATCGCGGTAAGCTTTTTGCGCTTAGCTCAACAGGCTGGCGAGGGAAGATAAGAGAATGGGGTCATACCTTAATTAGTGATTCCGCTGAAAAACCTCAATCCGCATCGGCCACATTGCGCACATAATCATGGCGTACCTTTCCCTCGTTTGGGTGTGCCATACAAATAATGGTCGTGTTCCTGCGACCAGTCTTCAGGGCCTTCGACCTTTCCGGTAAGGGTTCCAAGCACGTTCCAAATATCCTGAGTTCCTGATGGTTCTTCACGCTCAATTGTCACGACATAATGGGCGTTTGGCTCTAAATCAACAGGCCCGTCAGGACGTAACACCTTACCATCAAAAATGACATGCAATGTTTTTGTCATAGTATCACTCCCACTTTATTTCTTCTTTCTGTGTAATAAAATGAATATTGATATTATACTTTATCACACAAATTTTCCACCTTTTTCTTTTGCATAATGCCCTACACCATAATCCCCGTCTCCGCAACACCAGGGTCTTGCTTCAGCGCCTTTTTAAACTTATGTTCCTTATGCCATGCGTTCAGGCAGGGGATGATGAAGACGCTTACTAAGGCCATTGCCATGCCGCCGATGGAGGGGATGGCCATGGGTTTGGCTACCTCGGCGCCGGCGCCTGTTGACCATAGGATTGGGACGAGGCCGATGAAGGTGGTGGCCGCGGTCATGATGCAGGGGCGTATCCTTCTGGTGCCGGCCATGAGGATGGTGTCACGGATGTCCTGGACGCTTTTCATTTTTCGCTCGCCGAACAGGTCGTTGATGTAGGTGGTGATGAGGACGGAATCGTCGTCTACGATGCCGAAGATGGAGATAAAGCCTACCCAGACGGCGACGCTAAAGTTGCAGCCAAACAGGTATTGAAGCCAGACGCCGCCCGCAATAGCCGTTGGAATACCGGCAAAGAGGATGAACACCGTTTGCGGAAAGGATTTGAATGCCATGAAAATAAGGAGGAAGCCGACAAACATGGATAAGGGGACAAGGATTTGCAGTCTACTCCGCGCCCGGACCTGGTTTTCAAACTGGCCGCTCCACTGGACAAAATAGCCATGCGGCAGCATAACTTTTTGCGCAACGATCTTTGACGCCTCTTCCACAAAGCTCATCGGGTCGCGCCCGCGGACGTTCATAAGTACGTACGCCCGCAACAGGGCGTTTTCGCTGCTGATCATGGATGGGCCCATTACGTAGCGGACGTCTGCAACCTGGGTAAGCGGGATGAGCGCGCCGGATGCGCTGGAGACGTAAATCTTTTTTAACGCGTCGAAGTTATCCCGGAATTCCCTACCGTACCTGACCCGCACGGGGTAACGGTGGCGGCCTTCCACCGTTGTAGTGATATTTTCGCCGCCGATGGCCGTCTCGATAATGTCCTGCACGTCTTTGATGTTGACGCCGTAACGGGCGATCTCTTCACGTTTGATCATGAATTCCATGTAAGGCTTACCGGTCACCCGCTCGGCATACAGGTCTGCCACGCCGGGGACGTCGCGTAGCGCCTTTTCTACGTCAATGGCCAATTGCTGTATGACGTTCAAATCTGGCCCGAAGACCTTAACGCCGACCGATGTACGGATACCTGTTGCCAGCATGTCAATCCGGTTCACGATGGGCTGCGTCCATATATTGGCCACGCCGGGTATCCTCATGGCCTCGTCCATTTCCTGGATAAGTTCCTGTTTGGTAATCGTCCGTTCATCGGGCAAAAAGAGGTGGAAGACGGGGTGGATTAACGAGGGGACGTAGTTCAAAAATGAGTAATCGATCTTCTTCTTGCGCCATTCTTCCTTGGGTTTCAAGGCAACGACGGTCTCAAACATCTCGACAGGCGCCGGGTCTGTAGGGGTCTCAGCCCTGCCCAATTTCCCAACAACCATGTCCACTTCGGGAAAGGACTTTGCAATCATATCCTGCTTCTGCATGACCTTGAGGGCATCCGTCAATGCCACGCTGGGCAGCATCACCGGCATGAAGAGGATGGAACCTTCGTCGAGGGGAGGCATAAATTCCCTTCCCAGCTTTTTTGCAGCAAAGACGGAGGAAACAACAATGGCGAGCGGAATAGCCAAAAATATCTTCTTGTGATCCAATGCCCACCTGAGGACAGGTTGATAGCCTCTCAGGAGCATCCTGGAGGAAAAATTATCTTCCATAGGCCTAAGCTTACCCTTAATGAGAAAGGTACACAGGATGGGGACCAAGGTAATAGCCATAACGACAGACGCCCCAATAGCGATGGTCTTTGTCCAGGCAAGCGGCGTAAAGAGTTTTCCCTCCTGTCCGGTAAGTCCAAATACCGGGAAGAACATGCAGATGGTGGTTAAGGCGGCGAAGAATATAGAACCGCCGACCTCTTTTGACGCATCAAGGATGATTTGAGGCCTGCTCTTTTTGCCCTTCTGTTCTATGAGGTTTCGAAAGATGTTTTCCGTCATAACGATGGACATATCGCTTACCTCACCGATGGCGATGGCGATGCCGGTAAGGGACATGATGTTGGAATCAATGCCCATGAAATACATGCACAGGAAGGAGACCAGGATTGATACGGGAAAGCCGAGACAGCAGATGATGATGCTCCGGACGTGCAAAAGGAATATCGCCACAACAACAGAGGTGATGATGATTTCCTCTATCAGCGCCTCTTTCAGGGTGTCAATCACCCGGTAAATGAGGCCTTCTCTGTCGTAGAAGGGGACGATCTTTACGCCTGCCGGCAGGCCCGGTTCTATTTCTTTGATCTTCTTTTTTACCCGCTTAATCACCTCTAAGGGATTTTCTCCCTGGCGCATGATGACGATGCCGCCCGTCACCTCCGCGCCTTCCTTGTCCAGCGCGCCGCGCCTGAAATCGCCGCCAATCTGGACGGTGGCAATGTTTTTGACGAATATGGGGACGCCGTTGAAGCTGCCGATGGTGATGTTTTCAATATCTGATACGTTCTTGATAAACCCCAGTCCGCGTATGATGAACTCCATGTTGTTGTTTTCGATGACCTTGGCACCTACGTCTATGTTGCTTTTGCTGACGGCGTCGTATACCATCCCTACGGTCATGTTGTAGGCCAGTAGTTTATTGGGGTCAACGTCCACCTGATACTGTTTGACAAAACCGCCTACCGCGGCCACCTCCGATACGCCTTCGACGGCGTTCAATTGATAGCGTACGTACCAATCCTGGACGGAGCGCAGTTGTCCCAGGTCGTACCCTTCGCCTTCCACGGTATACCAGAAGATTTGGCCGAGTCCCGTGGCGTCGGGGCCAAGCTTAGGCATGACGTCTTTGGGGAGTAATTCCTGGACAAAGTTTAACCGCTCCAGTACACGGGAGCGTGCCCAGTAGAAGTCAACGTTGTCCTTGAAGATGATAAATATCATGGAAAAGCCGAAGCCGGACTGGGAGCGGATGTCTTTAACGCCGGGTACGCCGAGTAGATTGACGGTCAGCGGGTAGGTGACCTGGTCTTCCACGTCCTGCGGGCTACGTCCCGGCCAGTCGGTAAAGACGATGCACTGGTTCTCGCCGACGTCGGGGATGACGTCCATGTTAATATTTTTTAAACCAAAAACGCCGCCGAATATCACCAGGAGATAGAAGCAGATGACGAGGAAGCGGTTTTTAAGGCATAGTTCGATGAGTTTGTTTATCATGGAAAATGGCAGAGCCTCAGACTGACTAAAAGACCTGGAACCACAGATTGCACAGATTTCACAGATTTTTAATGATTAAAACCAAGATTGATTTAGATTGTTAGTTACTATTCACGCAGGTGGGTCGGACGTCTCGCTTGACATTATAGTGATAAGCGGGAATACACAACCTACGGACAATTGTTTCCCCCACACCATTTTTCGTCTTTTTAAAAATAAACTTTGAAAATCCACTGAAAAAAAAGTTCAAGCCGGTCGCATCCCTGGCTTTTTAATACCGGTAAAATTATTCTGTTTTAATCTGTGAAATCTGTGCAATCTGTGGTTTCAGTTTTTTGCTTCCTATTTTTCCTCCTTAAACTCCATCGCCCCCCCATACAACGCACTAGCTCCGCCGGTTAACTGACTTTGGGAGTCTATGAGGAAGTTGGCGGAGGTGACTACCAGATCGCCTTCTTCCAGGCCTTCCAGCACCGGATAGTAATCGCCAGCCTTGGGACCAAGGGCGACTTCCTTGCCGACATACCGTCCGATGGTTTTTTCGATATAGACGATCTTTCTGATGCCGGTGTCCAACACCGCTGTGGCCGGAATGGCCAGCACCTGTGTGGCCTTTTCCAGGCGCATTCCACATAGGGAACAATTGCCGGGTTTATCGGAAACGACTTCCGGATGCATGGGGCAGGTATAAGCGATGTGTTTTTTGATTTCCAGATTTTTCACCTTTATCCCCGACGCACCCTTGGTCTCCCATTGTCCCAGTTGCCTTTTGCAATCAGGGCATTCACCCGGTTTGTCGGAGGTCATGCAGGACATAGGACACCTATATACGAATTTTTGTTTCTTTTCACCGGTGGGTAAAGTTCCGGTGACACTCTTTTGTAACATCATACCACACATGGGACATGACTTGGGCGCTGTCCTTGAATCCCATTTCTGTGGGCAAATACAGGTTAGCTTTTCACCAGAAACCTCAACAGGTATCTCCTTTTTCTCAAGATGCATACCACACTTCGGGCAATCGCCGTTTGTCTTTGAGGTGTGGCATTCCATAGGACACACATATACCGTTTGCGTTTTGGTTATTTGTTCTTCTCCTTCAGTCGTTTTAGGAATCTCCTGCTTCTCCAGTTTCATTCCGCACACGGGGCAATTCCCCGGTTCTTTGGAGAAGTAACATTTCATGGGGCATACGTATTCGTATTCAATAGCATCGTGTGACTTGGACAAATTTGTTTGTCCGTGAGCCGTCATTCCTTGATGGATATCCCCATTATTCGAGTCCATCAACTCAACATGGGTGGGTATTTTCTTAACAAAGGGGATATTATCCTCGGGGCAAATACCCGGCCTGCTGGACGTTATCTCCGGATGGTAAGGGCAGGCGTAATCCAGGCCGCTTACGTACCGGTTATCTTGCGTTTCAAGCCCTTCTATGGGAACGCGGATGCGCGCATTGGCGTACATGGAGGGCTTGAGTTTGAGGTGTTGGTTTGGGATGTCGCAACGAATCTTTACCGAGCGCGTCTTGTCGTCCAGAAACGGCTCGATAAAGGACACCGTTCCGATAAATGCCTCGCCAGGGTAGGTGGGCGTTGTGACTTCCACCTCCTGTCCAATCTTGATCCACGCCATTTCATACTCATAAATATTGGCCTTCATCCAGATGTTTGAAAGGTCGGCAATGGCGTACAACATCTCGCCTTGCTGAACGTACTGGCCTTCCAATGGTTTTTTTTCAATAACGGTGCCGCTGATAGGGGCGTATATAATCGTATGCTGTTTTACCTTCTTATCCCTCGTCAGCCCGTCAATCTGTTTTTCCGTGACGCCCCACCACAGTAACCGTCTCTTTGATGCTTCAATGAGCGATTTTGCGCCATTTTTAACTTCATCAAAAGTACTTTCCTTAACTTTTTCAAGGGTTTCCAGCGCCAACAGGTATTCTTCCTGCGTGGATACAAGGTCGGGGCTATAGATCCACACCATAGATTCCCCTTTGACGACCTGAGTCCCGGTAAAATCAACAAAGAGTTTGTCAATCCTACCCGGAATCCATGCAGAAACCATGGACTTGAGTCTTTCGTCATATTCAATAAAACCCACCGTATAGATGTCCTTTGTTAGCGACCGAAAGCTAACTACGTCAGTTTTGACCTGTGCAAGTTTACGGGCGCGTTCACTGAGTTCTATGGCGGCGACTGAGCCATTTTCCTTTACACCGGCGTTCTTTTCGTACACGGGGACCAAATCCATAGCGCAAATAGGGCATTTGCCGGGTTTGTCCATTTTCACGGAAGGGTGCATGCCGCACGTCCAGTACCGTATCTTGTTTTCTTTTGAATCCCCGGCGACGGCAGAAGAAACGAGGTGTGATATACCGGTTAATGACGTCGTGCCGCGCGTTCCCATATAATTGTCGGCGAAAAGGGCAAACAGGATGGCAAGGATGGCAAACACTGATTTCATATAATATTTATTGAGAAAAAACCTTTGTTTGAAGAACATATACTTTTCTCCGGTTTCAAGTTTCGAGTTTTAGGTTTCAGGTTTCAAGTTGACAACTCATTCCCACGCTCTGCGTGGGAATGAGAGGATTGGAT
This sequence comes from Candidatus Brocadiaceae bacterium, assembly GCA_015661205.1. Lineage (GTDB taxonomy): Bacteria > Planctomycetota > Brocadiia > Brocadiales > Brocadiaceae > JACVXV01. Next base: position 1,925 of record JACVXV010000146.1, on the reverse strand, counting down.
GCTCCGCGTCCAGTTACTCCGGCTGGTTCAGGTTGCAAGCTTGGACCAGCCAACGGAAGCTGTAACTTCCGGTACAGGAGCGTTCCCAAGCTGGAGCTTGGGAACGAGAGAAAAGCAGGTCGCCTGCGGCGACGGCGTTTGCAGCGCCGACCTTCATGGCCGGCAATGGTATTGGGAATGCACCCCCAGCGCTACAAGATTGCTTTGAATTTCCTATACATTACATTTGGCTTTTTCGGCGGCTTGTTTGTGTTCATACGTGGGGACACGGGCACCGTGTCCCTACGCTAACAGCCGGCCATACAAGATTGAACCGGCAGAAAAAAGTTTACCGTAAACGAACGTTGTGATCTCCTTATTTCACTGCGCTAGCGGCATTCCCACTGCGTTTTCCAGTTTTGCCAGCATTTGCTCGAAATCGGTCAATGCGCGGCAATAAAGCAGTTTGGAGTTCAGGAGAATTCTCTGGCTATCAATGAGCGAGAGAAAGTCTACTCTGTCGGACTCATACCCGCTTTGCGATGCCTTCAGGGATTGCTCTGATTGGGGGATCACGCCTGTCGCATAGAGATTTATGGTGCTTTCGGCAGACCGGATCCTGACAAAATAGTCCTTCACCTCAAAAAGCGCCTTGTTACCGGCGGCGCGGTAGTCTGACTTTGCGGCAGAAAGGTCTTCCTTCGACTCCTTGACCTTTGCCCGGTTTTTCGGCCAGAGCCAGGGGACGTTAACGGATATGGACGACGCCCACGTATCGGAACGTTTATCCTCCTGCATATATTCAACCATCGGCTCAAAGTCGGCATAGTAATATTCCTTCTTTGAAAGCTTGAGGTTTGCCTCGTTCCTTTTGACGGCATGGTCATATTTTTTCAGTTCAGGGCGGTTATGCACAGCCAGATTTTCCAATTCACCAAGCGAGTATTTAAAGGGGCGCTTTTCAAGGCGTCGTGGTTTTCCAATCACGGCCTGAGTGGGTCTGTCCAGTAAGATGTTTAGTTGGGCAATGATGGACTCTCTCTCCTTATTCAGGACGATGACATTATTGGTCAGGGTAGAGAGTTCAACCTGCGCCGCAAGGGCGTCCCTTTGGGTGGCCTTACCCACGGAATATTTTGTCTCTGCAATCTTAGCGAATTTTCTCAACAGTTCCCTGTTTTCCTCGGTAATGTCAATAGCGCTATTAACGTAATAGAGTTCATAGAAAGCGTATTTTACCAGTGCGGTAATTTCCAGTATTTTAGACTGAAATTCCTTTTCTGTCATATTTGTCTCTTCTGCGGCCACCTCTCCTCTGAGACGCAGTTTGCCGGGGAACGGTATTTTCTGCGACACGCCGTAGCGCTGCTGGAGCATCTCGGTTTGGCCGTTGATGTTGGCGGGGCTGTTTGACATGTCGTAAGAACCGGCACGAATCATGGGGTCGTCCAGTGATTTTGCCTGTGAAATCCGCGCCTTTCCGGCATTTACCCGCTTTTGGGCTGCAATAATTTCCGGATTGTGTTCTAACGCCTCCTGGACGAGCCGGTTCAAGTCCGCAGGCGTTTCGGACTCACTCATTTCAACAACCGTGCTTCCAGCTTGAGACGGTGAAGCGTTTTCAGGCCTTGTTTGTTTTTGAGGCGTATCCTTACCCTTTTCTTCAGCGTGAACAACGGTCTGAAAACAAACAAATGCGGTGATAAAAATCAGAAAATATGACGTTAATATTTTTTTCATGGGTAGTAGCCCGGATTGTTGGCCTGGCACGGTTGAAACATAATTCAATGTATAGGAATTTCAAAGTTAGGCCTGAAAGGCCGACAGGATATAGCGGGGGGGTGAAGCCCCCTGTAAAGATAATAAAATAATACAAGCCCCGAAGGGGAGGCAGGATGTTTTGTTTTCGTGATCAAAGCAATAATAAATTTTAGTAAAAATAGGCA
>JACVXV010000272.1 GCA_015661205.1 Candidatus Brocadiaceae bacterium | reverse complement strand
TCAAACGTGCCACCGATACCAACACCAACAATAATGGGTGGACAGGGATTAGCTTTTGCTATCTTTACGGTTTCTACCACGAAATTAATGACACCTTCTCTGCCATCGGCTGGGGTCAGCATCGCAAGCCGGCTCATATTTTCACATCCGCCTCCCTTGGCCATGAAGGTAATCTTTAAATGACTTTCAGCGGTAAATTCTGTATGAATGATAGCAGGAGCGTTATCGCCTGTGTTGATCCGGTTAAGCGGGTCTTTAACCATGGACTTTCTCAAGAAACCCTTTTTATATCCCTCCCTGACACCTTCATGAATAGCATCACAAAGACGACCGCCAACAATCTCTACATCCTCTCCTATCTCGACAAAAACAACTGCAACCCCTGTATCCTGGCATATAGGCATCTGGCATTCATGAGCAATTTTTGCATTCTCTAACAACTCTGCAAATACCTCCTTGGCAACCGGAGAGACTTCCGCCTCATAGGAGTCTCTCAGGGCATCGAGAACGTCGTCATTCAGATTGAAGTTGGCATCCATGCAGAGCCGTGAGATATTCTCCGTTATTTCAGATGCACTAATCCTGGTACGTATAGCCATAGCGTATCGCCTTTATGTTTTCGTCAAGAAATTTCGAGGGAAATTCCGAGGCAAAGTTCACTGTTTCAATATTAATGCCAATCTTGCTCAACAACCTGCCCAGAGCAATCATGTTGACAAAGATAGGACTGTTAAACTGTTCTATGGCAAGTTGCTCGAAAGGGATGCGGTCGCTTGCAGGACAGCGGATCTCGCACTTTTTGCATTCTGCGTCACAGGCAGACGCCTCGATAAGTACGTGTTTGGCACGAACCGTTGGGTCGGGCGTCTTTGATAATTGAAGCCCGATATCAGCTTCTTCAAAAAAGGGCACTTCGATCGGCTCATCCGAATATACGATCTCTGCCCGAATGTTGCCTCCGCGTACGGTTGCATCGTAAACAAGATTCAAGGCCACCTCTTTTCCCAATTTGGCCAGAATATCAGCCAATACATGTGCCATAAGTTTAATGCCTTGACCCGCCTCGCCGGCCAGTATAATTTTTTTAGCGCGGTGTTCCTCCGGGATTGGGGTAATTTTCCGTACCATGAGAATAACCCCCATCCCAAAAAATCTGCGATCGATGAAGGCAACCTCTTTAAACCCATGCTTTTGAAAAAGATGATATACAGCTTTTTCTGAAGGATAGGTAAACAACTTAGCCTCATGGCAGCCCTTTTCCATGAAGACCTTTATTGTCTCTTCCAGGAGTTTATCGCCATATCCCTTTTTTCTGTATACAGGCGCTAAACCCATCCAGTGTAAATTTCCTACGCCCTCCGCGACCCACGCAAATACAAAACCCACCACCGTGCCGTCTTCCTTCCCAACAAGATACACACAATCCTTGTTGTCCAGTCGTTTTTTAACTTCTTCTACGGGGTAAATATCCTTGAAGTGCAACCGTTCCGCCTCCAGGCTCCTGGCGTGTAATTCGTCAATAATGAAATGATAGAGGTTTACAACCGCTGCAACATCGGCTTCCTTGAGGTTTTCAATGATAAAGGTCATAAGTCTCTAAACAGTGAAATTTTGACATTTTTAGCAAAGAAAATGTAAAATGCAAAAGTGATTTTAAAATTTGCATTTTGACTTTTTCATTTTACATTTCCGACTTGTTCGGGATAGGAAAGGTAAGCAATTTAGTTATTAAAACATTTTTTACTTAAATTATCCAAACAGTAATAAAAATGCAAGGTTAAATTTATAATCGGACAGATTTGATTTGGGAAAAAAAATAACTTGCCTGAGGCTTGATAAAGAATCCATTTCATAATTATGGCAATTGCGCCGTAGAAATCTTTCTACCTACAATGCAATTTTTATAGTTATTAAATATTTTTTTAATTGACAGCTTTTAACACATGGCGTAAATTAAGTGGTAATAACTTTGGTTCCTGCCATAGACTGCGTGCTTAGAACACCATTAACAATACGATCTAAGACTTGTGCCGGGGAGTAAGGGGTTATCCACTATGACTAAACGGACAACACATAGGTCACTTCTGTTTTTCCTGTCCATGGGTGTTTTGCAAACCTTTCTTTCTCTCAATTTGTCTCACACTTTTGCAGAGGGCACGGTAACGACTCGTCTTGAAGACACATCTTTTGATACTGATAATAAGAAGGAACTGCCTATGGACGTTGCGGTGGCTGATGGGATTTCGACCGAGGCCATTTGGTTTGGATTTGGTGAAGAAGTAACCATAGCGACACGGCATGAGACACAGATCAGCAAGGCGCCAAGCATTGTTACGGTAATTACTGATGAGGAAATAAAGAATCTTGGTTATCGCACTTTTGCTGAGATTTTGAGGACGGTACCTGGGTTTGAAATTTTGAAGAAGGCAGATTTTGGGGATGTAGTCCCTGCCGTGCGTGGTCTTGAGAGCGCGAACAAGGTAAGGGTGATGCTTGATGGACACTTTATAAATAATCCTTTACGAGGCGGAGCCTTTGGCAATTTTGACGATTTCCCGGTAGAAAATATAAAGAGGATAGAAATCATTCGGGGTCCTGGGTCTGCTATGTACGGTGAAAATGCATTTACAGCGGTTATCAATATTATTACCAAAGACGCAAAGGACATTGACGGCGTAAAGGTGAGCAGTGGTTATGGAAGCTTTGACACGTATGACGAAAATATCGTATTTGGGAAAACGTATGGGAAGGTTAGTGTCTCAGGAATGGTACACTACAGACAGTCGGACGGTTTTGACGGCATCGTTGAGAGTGATAATCAAACAAGGATTGACAACTCCCTTTCTTCTTTTGGTTTTTCTCAGGTCTCGCAGGCCCCGGGGAGGGTGGACGATGGGCGGCAGGAATACGACCTAAACCTGAAGGCGGTTTACAAAGATGTTTATTTTGAAGGATGGTATAGTAATAGA
>JACVXV010000271.1 GCA_015661205.1 Candidatus Brocadiaceae bacterium | reverse complement strand
TCTCTCATTTGCTTGTTCCATTTTTCCCTCCTTTGAAATAATTTAAGTATAGCTTATTTCAATTAGAGAAATTCCGTTTCCGTCTGAAGCAGAACACCTACGGCTTTAGCGTAATTTTTAAGCGTAGTAAGAGATGGGGCGTATTTTCCACAAGCTTCCAGCCGGGAAACGGCGCTCTTTGTTGTTCCCATCAACGAGGCAACAGCTTCCTGCGTAAGACCGGACTTTGAACGGGCAGAAAGCATTTCACGAATAAGGGCATACTCTTCACCCTTCTCCTCGTATGCCCTTTTAAAGCCTTTTCTTTTCAATGCTTTTTTAAGGAAGGATTCATGGTTATGGGAAACGGGCGTATATTTTAATTCAGCCATTTTGTACCACACATTTTATGTTATCGTTTTCGCCATCACTTGTACAGAGTGTTATCACGTAAATAAGCTCATAGATTAAGTCGGCAAACTTTAACCTGCTTGAAGTCGATAAGGTCAAACCCTTACCCTGGACCAGCGACAAACCGAATCATGAGGAATGCAGACAGGCTGACCAATGAAAGAACTGCGAGGTACCACGCCAGACGATACCTCACCGTGCGGGAGTTCCGGACTTGAAGAAGATGGTGTCCGTGTTCTTGCGGATTTTGCATATCCTTGGTAGTTGACCAATGAACCCAAACCACAGAAAGGAGCAGTAACGCTGACACAAGGATTGATGCCATGCCAAGGTTTACGAATGCCCACTCGGACAAAGTGAGCGTCCGAGTCATGAAAATGGCCAAAACTGCAATTATGATTGAGTTGAACGATAACATCGAAGAGGACTTGGTGTCAAGGATTGACAGACATGAGTAGAGATGGTCGAAGATGTCACTGTGTTCCTCGGACAGGACAACCTTCGTGAGCGACTCAATATGTGCTTTCATATCCTCTGGTTTTCTCGGTAGTTGAGAAAAAAGACTAAACATAGGTTCTCCCAGCGATATCTTCATCCCAAAGATCAGGCCGCTCGTGGATGAAATTTGCCATAAGGTCTATGCAGTCCTCGTCATCAACGACAACCACTTCGACACCGTGTGATCGCAGGAAGTCTATATTTCCCGCAAAGTTCCTATTTTCTCCGACCACAACACGGGAGATGCCAAACTGGATGATAGCGCCTGCACACATCATACAGGGGCTGAGTGTTGTATAGAGGGTTAGACCGTCGTAGCGAACACGTCTCTTCCCGTTCCGCAAGCAATCAATCTCGCCATGTGCCGTTGGATCCTGATTCTGTACCCGTTGATTGTGCCCATAACTTAGTATTTCATTGCCATCAGCAAGAACGGCTCCAACAGGTACTCCATCCTGTCGGTACGAAATAACAGCCTGTTCATATGCAAACCGTAAAAGTTTCTGATCAGTAACAGTTAACAGTAATTCGCTCATAGATCTTTGTAACTTTCTGTTGTATATCCCGTGACTATTATAGTACACTTTGGCGTCCGAGACGATGGACAAGTAATGCCTATCAGAGTTATCGACAACAGTAGTTTGTCAAATATTACAGTGTAAGTCAAGAAATAATTGACTTACAAAATCATCGCCACACGACTTGCGTAATATCTAGAAAACAGGATAAGAATTCATGCTAAATATCTCTGCCACAAATTACCCCTACAAAATCACCATATTATCCCGATGAATAACCTCGTCATACAATTTGTAGCCCAATACCCTGGCAATATGAGAGGTGCTGCAACCCTTTATCTTTTCGATTTCTTCTGAGGAATAGTTTGTTAAGCCGCGTCCGATGCTTTCGCCCGCGCCCTTGCTGCAGATTGAGATGATGTCGCCTTTATGGAAGGAACCTTCTACTGAGGCGATTCCCGACGCGAGGAGGCTTTTTCCCTTGTCTTTTAGGGCGTGGATAGCGCCATCGTCAATGGATATCTTTCCTTTAGGTTTTATGGTATAGGCAATCCAGCGTTTGCGGCTGGTGAGCTTTTCTTCCTTGGGGAGGAAGAGTGTGCCGACGTTGTCGCCCTCTACAACCCTTTTTAAAATGCCGCTGGTACGTCCGTTTGCAATAATTACCGACTCCCCCGCATTAGTCACGGTGGACACCGCCTCCAACTTCGTCTGCATACCGCCCACCCCCCTTTGCGTCTTTAAGTTAAAGGCCAGCCCCCTTACCTCATCAGAGACGTTTTCAACGAGCGGGATGACCGACGCCTTGCCTTTGGCCGTTGGGCATTTATCGTACAACCCGTCTACGGAAGAGAGTATGATGAGCAGTTCCGCATTTAAAAGGTTTGTGACCAGCGCTGAAAGGGCGTCGTTGTCGCCAAACCTGATTTCATCCACGGAAATCGTGTCATTCTCGTTGATAACCGGGATGGAGTTGAGTTGGAAGAGGGTGTGAATTGTGTTACAGGTGTTCAGGTACCGCTGCCGATCCTCAAAATCCTCACGGGTAAGCAATATCTGGGCGGCGTGATACCCGTATGTCTTGAAGCACTCATCGTACATGCTGATTAATTTGCTTTGTCCAATGGCCGCCACAGCCTGTAACTCCGGCAACGTGGAGGGTCTTTTTACGATACCTAATTCACCCATGCCGGAGCCGATTGCGCCGGAACTTACCACGGCTACGTCGTAACCCATCCGTTTGAGCCCCGACACCTGTTCCGCCAATCCCTTTATCTGTGTCTTGTCCAGATATCCGTCTTCGGTGGTCAGGACGCCCGTGCCGATCTTGACCACGATTTTTTTAACCTTCGATAATATTTGTTTTCGTAAATTGTTTTCTGTATTCATAGTTTAATTTTATTGGAGTTTTGTAGTAAAGCAACCCCCCTGCCTCTCCTTCGGGGCTGGTTATCCTGTTGTAGCTTACCAGGGGCTTCACCCCTGGCTATTATACTTCAAGCCCTTCGGGCCTAACTGCAAGAGTATCATTTTGTTTTGCCATCAATGCGTGCTTTTTAGCAAGTTTGCTGTG
>JACVXV010000270.1 GCA_015661205.1 Candidatus Brocadiaceae bacterium | reverse complement strand
ATGATGAAAAGACATTTACCTAATATCGTGAGCTATTGCAAACATCGAATTACAAACGCTGCCCTTGAGGGCATCAATAACAAGATACAGTCACTGATAAAGAAAGCCTACGGTTATCGCAACAAAGACCGTTTAAAAAACGATATACTCTTCCACTGCGGCGGGTTAAACTTGTATCCGGAAATAAGCTGATGAAAAATCATACCCTTTATCCGGTAGAGCCGAAAAATCTGTGCAATCTGTGAAATCTGTGGTTTCGACGCTTTTCTAATCCCATTTTACCATATTAACGCCATCCATATCGTCCGGTATCGGGATATCCAGTGACGCCAAAATGGTTGCGGTTACGTCTATAATCTCAACGGAATTTTTTACCATGTTTTTTTGGCTTACGAACACAAAGGCGTTATCGTACGTGTGCATACCGGTAAAATTGCCCTTGCTCAGGAGCAATTCCTTAGAGAAGGCGCCCTTCAAATCATATCCGTGTTTTGGCTCGATAACGAGGTCCGGCGCCCGGTCAATGTATTTGCCGCGGTAAATATTTTCACGCTTATGTACTTTGTCAATCAGGGTCGTCTTTGTTTCGGGGTCTCTTAGTTCCATGAGTTTTGCTATGAGCGTGTTTCTCAGTTGTTCGTATTCTTCGCCCGGAGATACGCAACCGTTGGGTTCTCGCCCCTTCACGTTAAGGTAAATCCTGCCCGGATCGAGGCAATAGGCCTTTGAACCGGGTGCTATATCGGACAGCGATTTTGGTGGGCCGGCCTTAAAACTAAGAAAGCCCTCTGTTTTCAACCAATAATTGATGTATATCTCCTGCTTGAGTTCGCAAAATCCATGATCGGACAGGAGGATAAGGGTTACGTCGTCACTCAGGCCTTCAACGATCTTGCCGATGGAATCATCAACCTTTTTGTAATAGTCCAGAAATCGCGCGCCAAGGTGGGGAGTATTTCTTTCGAAGGCGTCCCAGAAAAAGTGGTGAAGTCGGTCCGTTTCGGTAAAAACCCCGATAAAAAGGTCCCAGGCCTCATTTTTCAGAAAATGGAGGATCGCTTGGGTTCTCTTTTCCAGGGTTAAAAAGATATCATCAAGTAATTTGTCTTTTGATTCCGTAATAAGCTGCGTTTCAACGTCGATTTTATACCCCATTTCCTTGAGCTTCGGCACGATGGAACTGGGATACGAGGCGCGCGCAAGGTCGATTGCTACAAAGCCCGCGACGAGGACGCCGTTCATTTCCTGGGCGGGATACGTTGACGGTACGTTGATTACGACGGATCGCTTGTTGTAATCGCGCAGGATGTTCCATACCGTCTTGCTCATGACGTGTTTGGAGTTGGGAAAGTAGATGTCGTAGGTATTGGGAGTCCTTTCCATAAAGCCGAAGATACCGTGCTTTGCCGGATTTACGCCGGTTGAGAAGGACGTCCACGCCACCGACGATATCGCAGGATGCGTTGATTTCATCTCCAGGAGCGAGCCGGACGACGCCAGCCTTGCCAAATGGGGGCAAACCCCGTCTGCGATCATCTTTTTTATAAAATGGTACGGCGTGCCGTCCAGTCCAATAACTACGGTTCTTTTTTTACCTTGAGGCGCCATGTTAGAGTTTGCCTCCAATTTCCACGCCATTGGCAACAGCCTCAAGCGCCGTGCGACCTTCTACAGAGTCGCCGATATTGTGAACCTCAGGGACAAAGGGTTGAATGGCGGCGGCAAGGGCGCCATTTGGGTGATGGAGCGTGGGTATAATGAAATTGTCAAAACCATCCAGCCTTTGATCCGCCTCTCTTCGGCGGCTGATAACCAGGTGGTTCCGGCCGATCTCGGTGACCTTTGTGTTTATGTATAACTGGGCGCCCTTCTTTTTTAGGCGCTCACCCAGGTGGTAACGGGGGTGGGCAACCAGTTCCAGTCCCAGGACGCGCCGCATCTCTATCAGGGTAATTTTTTTGCCTTTGGAAGCGAGGAAGTCCGCTAGCTCACAACCCTCCGGCCCGCCGCCCACGATTGCCACGTTGTCGCCCAGTGAATCTGCAGTCGTAAAGGCGGTCTTCACGCCAATCGCAACGTTGCCCTCCACGCTCTTGAGATCAAGGAGGACGTTGTTTGCCCCATGCGCAAGGACGACGGCATCCGCCCCAAACTGCTTGATAGATTGCTCCGTTGCCTCCGTATTGAATTGCATTCTGACGTTTGCCTTTTTTACCTGATTTATCAAATACTCAAGATACTTGCCCATAGGCTCTTTCCTGGGCGCCATAGCTGCGTAACGAAAGCTGCCACCCGGCTGGGCTTCTTTTTCCCACAAGGTAACGTTATGCCCCCGGCTTGCCAGCAACTGAGCGGCAGATAACCCGGCAGGGCCGCTTCCAACAACCAGGATTTTTTTCGGCTTGGCGGTCTTTTGGGGGGAAGAAGTTTCTCCTTTTCCGATGTAAGGATTAACCGTGCATACCAGTTTTTTATCTGAAATACTCTCGATGCACCGGTTGCAGCGGATGCAGGGGTTGGGGGTTCTGCCGAGGGCGTATTCGCGGCAGAAATCATCGATGACTTTCTGGGTAAAAATCTCCCGGAAGTTGATCACGTAATGCGGTATTCCCAGCTGCTGAGCGATCCGGCGGGCATCAGCGATGGCGCCGGTGCCGCAACATCCGCCGGATGGTTCGGCTGAGGCCTCTGACTGATCGGTGGGCCACACCTGCATGGTCACACCGATAACTTCACAGCCCTGTTCTTTTAAAATGGCGGCGGCCACGGAAGAATCCACGCCGCCGCTCATGGCCATTACAACCTTTGGCATCTTATATTTGGAAGCTGATCAACATCGCTCTGGAGGGGCATCCGGAAACGCACACGCCGCAGGCAATGCAGTGATCGCTGTTGAAACCCACCCGCATGTTTTTGTGATCCACAGTAATGGCTCCACTGGGACAAAGGGTAACGCAGGCACCGCACTGGGTGCATCTGC
>JACVXV010000145.1 GCA_015661205.1 Candidatus Brocadiaceae bacterium | reverse complement strand
GTGTCGCCAACATCAAGTCCATCCGCGACATCAAGGTAGGTGATACCGTCACCCATAATAGAAACAGGGCGACAGAGGCGTTGCCGGGATATCGGCAGCCTATGGCAATGGTGTACTGTGGTATTTATCCGACAAACAATGCCGATTTCCACCTCCTGCGGGAGGCGTTGGAGCGGCTGAGCCTGAACGATTCATCGTTTACCTTTGAACCTGAAACTTCTCAGGCGCTCGGTTTCGGCTTCCGGTGTGGGTTCCTTGGGCTTTTGCACATGGAGATCGTCCAGGAACGGCTGGAACGCGAAAGCGACATAAACATCGTGCAAACCGCCCCAAACGTAACGTATGAGATATTAAAGACCAATAAGGAGATATGCAAGGTTGACAGCCCGGAAAAGATTCCGCCGGTAAACGAGATTGAAGAGTTCCGTGAGCCGATCGTTCGCGCCAGCTTTGTCCTGCCGACGGAATACGTGGGAACGATCATGCAAATGGCGGAAACGCGAAGGGGAAGATACAAAAGCACCGAATATCTTAGTGAAAAGCGGGCTATCCTCGTCTATGAACTGCCGCTGGCTGAAATCATATTCGACTTTTTTGACAAGCTGAAGTCCGCCACCAGAGGTTATGGAACACTGGACTACGACTTTGTTGGTTACGAGGCGGCAGACCTTGTCAAGCTGGATATCCTCGTCTCCGGTAAGCGCGTCGATGCGCTTACCACCATAACGCACAGGAAGGACGCCGACGTGAAGGGAAGGAAACTGGTGAAAAAGCTCAAAAATGAGATTTCACGGCACCTTTTTGAGGTCGTATTGCAGGCGGCGATAGGGAGCAGGATTATAGCGAGGGAGTCTATCCGCCCGATGGCGAAAAACGTAACGGCCAAATGCTACGGCGGCGATATCACCAGGAAACGAAAACTCCTGGAAAAGCAGAAAGAGGGTAAGAAGAGAATGAAGTCCGTTGGCAACGTGGAAATCCCACAGAAGGCGTTTTTAGCCGTGCTTTCAATTGAGGAGTGAGGCTTAGTATGACTGACACAAACGATAAACCAATCATAACCGGGGTGAAGGAAAAGACAAAAAAACGCAAAGGCAAGCTGCGCGAAAACATCGAATCGATAGCCATTGCCATTGCGCTCGCCTTTGCTATCCGGTACTTTGTTGTTGAGGCATTTAAAATCCCAACGGGTTCGATGGCGCCGACGCTGTTAGGTGAACACAAAAACGTAAATTGTATCAATTGCGGGTGGTCATTTTATGCCGACCGCCAGAGTGAAACCGCCACTTGCCCCAATTGTAATAACGAAACAAACGTTTCCTTATACTGTAGCACATGCAACAGCAAGATACATTACCGCTTTCCGGCCTGGCTCTGGAGAAAGGGATTTTGCACAAAATGCAAGACGGCTATTACACCGCCTGACCTGACGAACCGGGTAATTCACGGTGGAAACAGGATATTGGTGAATAAATTCTGGTATTGGTTTTCCACCCCCAAGCGTTGGGACGTCATGGTGTTTGTTTACCCACTGGACGACCTTACGTGTAAAAACTGTTCGGCTCAGTTTCCCGATACCGCATGGCGTAGCGGGTTGCGGTGTCCGCAGTGCGGTTCGGTAAATTTTAAGAAAAGCACAAAAAACTACATCAAACGCCTTGTCGGATTGCCCGGCGAAAAACTGCAGATTGTTAATGGAGATCTCTACATAAACGCCAAAATACAGAGGAAGCCCGATAGCGCGCAGGATACCCTCTGGCTGCCCGTTTACAACAGCAACTACCCGCCCAAGGAAGAGGTTGAACCGACGTGGGCAACCGATAGCGGGGCGTGGAAGATTAACAGACATTCACTGGCGCTGAATAATGTGAACACGGAAGGCGAAGAGACCTCTTTGGTGACCTTTGGGCGCGTCGTTTCTGACGGCACGGGTTACAATAATAGGTCGGGACGTAATGAAATGGGTGACGTAAAGATATGCTTTCAGGTGATGCCGGCAAGGGGTTCTGCAAGCCTGGAGGTGGTGTTGGAAAAAAATAATGACGTGTTTACGGCCGTTATCCCGACAAGCGATACGCCGAAAAAGGCATGCCTTAAGAAAAACGGGACGGTGGTGATGGAAAAGGACACGTCCCTGCCGCCGGGTCAAAACCATACGATAGCTTTTTCTAACGTTGACCACGTGGTGACCCTTGTGCTGGATAACAGCAAGTTATTTGTTTATGACTACGATGATGGGCTCGTGCCTGACGTCCGTTCGTTTGACACAAGCAAGATACGTTTCGGCGGAAGCCGCATCAGCGCAACATTCGAAAATATCGAGATATTCCACGATATCTATTACACGGCGCTTACGAGCGACACGTGGGGAACGACCAATCCAATCCAGTTGGGCAATACCGATTACTTTATGCTCGGCGACAACAGCAGAAACAGCAATGACAGCCGCGTGTGGAAGTTTGTCCCGGAAAAGAACATCGTAGGCAAGGCTTTTTTTGTGTTCTGGCCGTTGGATAGCATTAAATTTATGTGGTAACGGTGAATTTTTCTCGTTCCCAGGCTCCAGCTTGGGAATGCTCTTGTATATGAAGCTCCTGCTTCATTTCCCGGAGGGGATGCTGTTTCCGCAACAATTTACCGCAGAGGGCGCGGAGAACGCAGAGAAACAAAGGTTGGCGGTATTAAGAGACTCTAACTTAATCTGCATTCCCACGCGTCGTGCAGGAACGAGTTGTATCCTAAATCTGTGAAATCTGTGGTTTCAGAGGCTTTGTGACTATTTTTACGTATTAATTAACCGAAAAGGTACCGTTTCTTACAAGGGAATTGGAACAACTACCATGAATTTATTGCGGGCAGAAGGACTAACGAAGACATACGCCAGACGCACCGTCGTAAAACAAATCAGCTTTGAGGTTAACGATGGAGAGATCGTAGGGATTCTTGGGCAAAACGGGGCGGGTAAAAGCACGTCGTTTAACATGATTATTGGCGTTGTCAAGCCGGATAGCGGGCGCGTGATATTCCAGAATGAGGACATCACCAACCTTCCCATCTACCAGCGCGCGCGGAAGGGTATGGGGTATTTGTGCCAGGAACCATCCGTTTTTCAACGAATGACCGTTGAAGCAAACATCCTCGCTATCCTGGAAGTTCAACGCTATAATGCCGGCGAAAAATACCAAAAGCTCGCTGAACTGCTTACGGAATTCAACTTAATGTCGCTGGCAAAAAGCAAGGCTTATACCCTTTCCGGCGGTGAAAGAAGGCGGCTTGAAATTGCGCGCGCGCTTGCAAGCTCACCCACCATGATACTCCTTGATGAGCCATTCACCGGTGTAGACCCCATTGCCGTCAGCGAGGTGCAGGAAATTGTCCTGAAGCTGAAAAGCAAGGGGATCGGACTTCTTATTACCGATCATAACGTCCGCGAGGCGCTCAGTATCACAACCCGGTCATACATCATAAACGAAGGTGCCGTCGTCGCTAGTGGCACTACCCAGGAAATCTTAAACAACCCGGTTGCCCGCCAGTCCTACTTAGGGGACAACTTCCCCACCAGCGAATACAGGCTGGCTGACTTTAATAGCCCCGCTGTCAGCAAGAAACCACGGGCTATCAGGCAAAAACCCATTAAACGCAGCGACGTCATTAAATAAATATTTTTTTAACAAGGTCTGGATTATGAAAAAACACGTCTCGATATTTTGCGGCCTCTTTCTTATAACGACTGCGTTAAATTGCGGTAAAAACGATGCCGCTTCCCCCGGAGTCGGGGCTTTGTATAACTCCAAGATCATCAGCAATGAAGTTCATAAAGCAGATGCATCTCAAAAAACCCCATCTGAAACGGTTGACGTCCAGTTAATCCGCGAAAAACTGAAGGCCATGAGCAACGACGAACTGTTTCAATTTGCCCTGAGTTGTGGAAACCAGGGTAGGTATGCGGATGCCATGGCGATATATAACAGGATACTGGAAAAAGACAAAAATTATCCGGAAGTATATTACTATCAAGGCCTGCTCTATCGGGATATGGGGTTACGCGATGAATCTATATGCGCCTTCCAGACAGCCATTGCCCAAAACCCGAATTCGGTAGAGGCGCATTACAACCTCGGCTATGCGTACCGTTGTAAAGGGCTGCACCGGGAGGCAATTGATGAATATCGCAAGGCGTTAGAACTGGTATCGGAAAGCAAGATAAAACAGAAGGCTTCTATTCACTACAGCCTGGGCTATTCCTACTTTGCCGGCGGGATGATTGATGACGCGATTGCCGAGTTCAACCGGGCGCTGGCCTATAAACCGAACGATAAAGAAATACACCAAAAACTCGGCATAGCTTACACCGCAAAGGGATGGGGAGACAAGGCTAAAAACGAATTTACACTCTACCATCAGGACGACATGCCGGTAAGGAAAACCCCCTGACCCCAACCCGAACAAGTCGGACAAGATAATCAACATCATGTATTATTCTTTCATTGATGCGACAAAGATTGCATCTTGATATGTTAACAAAAATACTCATTTATTTATTCGTTTATCCCGTTTCCCTCTGCATAGAAATAATTGCTGCAGGCTTTTTCGTAGATTGGTTTACGAAAAAGCATAAATTGGGAAAGATACTGGTGATTGTCGGGGCCGTTTTCTTTCTCTTGTTTAGCACATTCCCATTTCCCAATTTTTTGCTGGGATGCCTGGAATTTAAATACCCACCACTGAAAGATGAGGAACTCCAGGGCAGCAAATATTCCGATATCCGGTATGTTGTCGTGCTGGACGGCGGGGGTTGGCGTTCTAAGAAACTACCAATAACCAGTAATTTTAGCCCGTCATCTTTGGTAAGGATAACAGAAGGCATAAGGCTTTTTTTTATCAGTAAAAAAGAAAACATGAAATTAATCGTCTCCGGCGGCGACGTCCGTCCCACCAAAGGCGCTGATTTGATGGCCAGATTAGCAAGGGAATTTGGGATTGCAGAAAATAACATTATCATTGAAAGAGATTCACTTGATACGTATGATGAAGCAAAGCTCGTAAAGGACATAGTAAAAGATGACCAATTTTTCCTGGTCACTTCCGCCGGCCACATGCCGCGTTCTATGGCGCTTTTTAATAAATATGGAATGGCGCCTGTTGCAGCGCCGACAAACCATCGGACAAGAAAAAATGTACCTTTTGAAATTTGGTGGATAATTCCATCTGCAAGTAATATAGAAAAGTCTGAGTTGGCCTTTTATGAGTTTTTGGGTTTTGCTAAGGCAAAATTATTCGGGCATTTATAAGATAGGAGGATATGATGAAAGACCTAAAAAACAGGATTGATTTGCTGGAATTTGATTTGAAGAAGCTGGAAAAAAAGATCAGGGAAGAAGAAGGACCTCACGGTACCGAGGAAGACTGGCACCATGTATTGCAGCGTGTTAGAAAGATTGAAGAATTTGCCATTACACAACTGGCCATTATGAAATATCTGAAAGAACACGGTAACCCTTAGGGGTAGTTTTGTAGGTTAGGTTGAGCAAGCAAGCTGTGCCAAATGAAAGTTGCAGTGGTGGTGTATATTTGGCTTAAAAGGCATAGAACCAATTTTTTTCGATACTTTATTTTGTATAAGGTCTGAAAATTCCCGTAATATATCTTTTTAGTGCATTCCGGCAACTAATCCTTTGGGTTTTACATGCTATTTAACTTTGCAAGCAACATGGGTATACCAATTATGGTTATCATTCTCGCCATGTTAAAACAGGTTGACAGAATTGATAGCTCTGCATTAACCCCTTCCTTGCCTCGCAATAAAAATTGACCGGCGCCTAAATTCCGTTTCATATGGCCAAACGGTAACGTTGCCTTTTCTTTGTGTAATTTATAAAGTCTCTGGCTTTCTTCCTCGCGGTACGTTTCTTCAAGCCGCTCCTTCAGTCCTTATAATGTTCTTACACAAAAAACAAAAAAACTCAGGAATTGATAGTGGCTTGATTCGGAAATTGCCAAACCAGCGAAAGTATTTACTGGCAGAAAAAGGCCGAAAACTCACTACGGCATTAAATGCCTTAGTAGCGGCTTCTGCAGAAGAATTGCTAAAAATGTCAGCATAACAACTTGTTTTTTATTGCGGTTTTGAGTCTGTAAGGTACTAACATTATGCGTAACATAAGACTCCAGATAGAATACGACGGCGCCAACTACTCAGGCTGGCAGACTCAAAAGAACGACAAAACGGTACAGGAGACCCTTTCTCATGCAATATGGCAGGCGCTTCAGGAAAAGATCACCATTCACGGCGCAGGCCGCACCGATGCGGGCGTCCATGCGCTTGGACAGGTGGCACATTTTAAGACCGGCTCGTCTATCCCCGCCAACCGGCTTGTCCACGCGATAAACTACTATCTCCCCCATGACATTGTTGTAAAATCGGCGGTAGACGTCCCGGAGACCTTCCACGCCCAATATTCCACGAAGTCCAAGGTATATCAATACACCGTCCTTAACGACTGGACAAGGTCGGCGATTAATCGCAATTTCTGCTACGTATACGGGTATGCGCTCGACGTGGAAAAGATGACCGAAGCGGCAAAGCTGCTTATCGGCGCACACGACTTTACCTCCTTCACCACAAAGGCCATTGAAGACAAGAACCGGGTTCGCACGGTGCAAAGGCTGGACATCAGAAAGGAGGGGAAATACCTTTACTTCACGATAGAGGCTGACGGCTTCTTGTATAATATGGTCAGAACCATCGTGGGTACGCTCTTAGAGGTGGGCAGGGGAAAGATTGCCGGGGATGCCATTAAGGACATACTCAACAAAAAGAACAGGATATTCGCAGGCCCCACGGCCCCGGCCAGGGGACTGTGCCTGATGGAGATTACGTATATTGAATAGCTCAAATATCGAATTGCTTCTGCGCAACCTGTACCACGGAAATGCCGACGTGGTGAAGCGTACCCTTGAGGAAATGGGCAGGGACAGGCAGGGAGACCAGGAATCGGTAAAGGCGCTACAGGAATTCCTTAGAAGGGAACTGCGCATGCCCCTTCGTATCCTCGCCGCCCAAACCATCTCCAGGATACAAAAAACCACGCTACCAACCACGAAGGCATTTAAAAAGCCCGACGTCTTTCAATGTCCGGGCGCGGAAAAGGTAAAACGGGTGGAGATTCTCGACGTAACGTGTCCACACTGCCGGAAGGAAGGCACGGCGTCGGTGGCCGGTTTTGAACACGAATTTGCCTGTGAGGTCTGCGGGACATTAATCAGTCGTGAGGTCCCGGAAAGCTGCATCGAAAAGTGCCCGGTAGGCAGCGCGTGTGTGGGTGAAGAGCGATATCGAAAATATTTGAAGGGGAGAAAGAAGTCTTCAATTTAATGGTGGGCGATACTGGATTCGAACCAGTGACCTCTTGCTTGTCGAGCAAAATTTTGTATTTTTTGTCATTTTTTATAAGTGACTGGAAGCGTGTCTTTTATGACTGTAATACCATGCAACATGACAACTTACGACACCATTTTGTTTCCCGCTGATTCCTGCCGATTCCTGTCCATTCCGATGGGGTTGACTACGTTTTGACTACAGTAAAAGCATTGGAGAAATAGACGAAATCCTGAAGCAATTCAAGAATGCTTTTTTTCATTGATTTAATCAACGCAAAAAGTATTATGGAGGCATCCTAGACACGAGTGCAATTATAACACGAATACTTGATAATGATAGGCCATTGATTCCGTCCGGGGTTAATGGCCTATTTTGTTATCATGGGGTTTTTATTGAAGGCGGCAAGGTGGGGTATGTTCGTGACCGTAGAATCCACTCATCGTCTTTCTCCCAAAAATTCAATAATATTACGAGCGTTATTTATTTAAACACTGCCTATCAACTTATAAGCAGATGATTGTCCCGGATATGATGAGGCCTGTATTGCGCAAAATTAAACTTTTTCTTGCGTACTTCCACAGAATGTAGGGATGGTCTTGCCATTTTTGTCAAAAAATCGGGTAATGTGCTGCACATTACCCATCGCATGACAATTCTCCTGTTGCTACTATAATTCCATACCATTCCTTCCGATTTCCGTTGCTTTGGTTTTTAAATTTGCCAAAAAAAACTTGAAATCTTCTTCGTTCTTGCTATACTGGACACCTCATGGGAAAAAGCAATTTCCTATCATCTATCATCATCCATCAACAATTACGAGGAAGCTTCATTTATGAAAATAAAGATTGCAATGGTTTGGCTCTTGATCGGGTTTGGTTTGGTTGCTTTGTGTGTGGTTCGAGGGACTGCAAATGCCGGTGAAACAGACTTATCGCAAACAGGTGGCGTTGAAAAAAACGAGGTGGGCATGTTCCGGGCTGCTGTTGAATCGCTGACAGGCGATGTTTACGCTTCGCCATCAAAGTGGCAACCGCTCTCCTTGGGTGGTTTCTTCAGTGAGGGCTGGAGTGAACCGTGGGTTAGTCCTCAGAATGGCGAGGGCAACGCCCCGCGACAAGGCTGGCTCAACGCCGCTGACGGCGTCTTTTACCGGCTCAATATCGCAACCTTTGGCTATGCGCATGGGACTAATGGCAACGGCGACCAGTATGCCGGCGGGGACACAATTTATCTGCCGCTCAGCAGGCGGTTCGAGGTGCAGTGCGATGTCCCATTCCTCGTCTCAAAACAAGGTTCGACAAGCCACACAAGCTTCGGGGATTTCCAGGTAACGCCCCGCTTCATCCTCTCAGAAACACGGGCAGTAACACAGTCGCTCAACCTGTCCTTTAGGACGCCCACAGGTGACGAGGACACCGGTAACGGCCTGTCAGCAGTAACTCCAAACTACCAGTTCTGGGCAAACTGGTGGCAAGGGCTTGTTTTGCGCGGCAGTTTCGGTATGTCAATCCCTTATGATAACGTAAACGGCGTCAACGCCCGCTCGCTGGTCGTCGGGAACCTGGCTGCTGGCTACTACTTTACACCGCATGATTGTGCCCCCTTTGGCGATCTCGTTGGGTACGTTTCTGCCAATTTTAACCATCCGGTAGATGACCGAGGTGATAACGACGTGCTAGAGTCCTAGCTGTGCGACGGCGTCGC
>JACVXV010000144.1 GCA_015661205.1 Candidatus Brocadiaceae bacterium | reverse complement strand
GGAGAAGGTCCCAAGGGTTCTGGAGTTCACAGATTAAAGCGGTACGCGAGCTGGGTTTAGACCGTCGTGAGACAGGTCGGTCCCTATCTGCCGTGGGTGTATGATATTTGAGGAGCTCTGTTCCTAGTACGAGAGGACCGGAATGGACGTACCTCTGGTGAACCAGTTATCATGCTAATGGTATAGCTGGGTAGCTATGTACGGAATGGATAAATGCTGAAAGCATATAAGCATGAAGCCTGCTCCAAAACTAGATATCATTTTTCTTTACAGAAAGAGAGACACCTTGAAGACTACGAGGTTGATAGGCCAGAGGTGTAAGTATAGTAATATACTCAGCTGACTGGTACTAATGAGTCGAAAGGCTTGACTCTTTTTTTTCTTTAGGGGTCTAGATTGTTACCGTTAAGTATTCATAATTTAAAGTGATTAATATAATTTTCCGGTGGGCATAGTAAGAAGGAAACACTCGTTCCCATTCCGAACACGTAAGTTAAGCTTCTTACGCTGATGGTACTGGCGAAAGCTGGGAGAGTAGGTTACTGCCGGGATTAATTTAAAAACCCGTCTCGAGAAATCGAGATGGGTTTTTTCTTTGGTTGACTTGTTTTGTTTTTATAAACTTCTCTTTACATTTCCTTTGATAAAATGTAAACTCTATGCTTTCAGAAGAGGATAGGTTTAAGAATTTTTTAACAGCAAGAAAACTGAAATTCACAGCCGAAAGACAGGCCGTCTTAGACCGTGTATTTGCAACGCACAAGCATTTTGAGGCCGATGAGTTGTTGGTTGACCTCCGGCACAACGATTTAAAGATTTCCAAAGCAACGATTTACCGTACCCTCTCTCTGCTCGTGAAGAGCGGGTTGTTGAGAGAGGTGCATTATGAACACGTGCATGGATGTGAACATCATGACCACATGGTTTGTAACAAGTGTGGTAAGATAATAGAGTTTATAGATAATAGAATAGAGGAATTGCAAATCGAAGTTTGTAAAAAGAATAAATTTCAGGCAGAGTATCATCGGTTGCAAATACAGGGCTTGTGTGAAGACTGTTGCTAAACCGGTGATGTTGCCAAAGAAAATAATGTACGGATGCTTGAGTTTGTCCATTGATTTCGTGCTTATACCCTTGTGCTTGCCTTTGAACGTGTATCCGAGAAATCTGAAGCCCCTTTTGAAGGTGTGCCAATATGTTCCCGGATAGAAAGCTTAGCAATCGTGTTTCCCTGTCCGGATGTTTAGCACTCCCGGAAAGGCTCCTGGTACTATGTGCCTGCGCCACGAATATCTTTTCACGTTGAACGTATTCAACCTTCTTCTTTCATCAAATCCACTAAGGTTATGCCCCTTTACGCATGTTACGACAGGCGTTCTTATGAGCAATGCTGACGACTTTCAAGATAAACCCGTGAGAGCCGGTCGTCTATCATCATCTCCTACAACGCAGACTTCGGTTTTTCCTTATACCTCGCTGTTTGGGGATTTCTCCCAAGACGTATATGGTAGGACAAGCGTCCCCGCTTGTCATCATAATATCAGGCGGGGACGCCTGACCTACCATGCCCTGGTAATATGGATTACCCTTTTTCCCTTCGCGACATATGTTCACCCCGTTAGATATATTCTGAATTTATCTGCTAGACGAATTTTGACAAATAATCTAACGGGGTGAAAACGCATTATCCAGAGATGTTTTTGCCTAATCTCTTTCGACATCTCCAACACGGACAGTGCTTGTGCTTCACACAGGGATTGGTGGTTGGCACGAATAATACGCCATAGTCATACACCCCAAAAGGTCGTTTGTATCTCGTAACTCCGTCAAACCACCTCACGGTGAGTACGCTATACGGACTGATCCCTTGTATGTGCGTAGACACAGACTTCTCTACAAGGTATTAGGCTTGCAGAGGTGATATTTTCAATCACTTAGGTATTCCATACTTCAAGGCACGCAATCCACCCTACTCACTGTATAGCGGTCTTTCAGGTTTGTTGTTTCTCCGCAACATACCCTTACTGATCTTCTTTCGGGTAAAAACTTCTTACGCACACCTTGATCAAATCCACAATCTCTTCGTCGGGTATCTTGCCCTTATAGCCGGGCATCTTCTTCTTTCCATTTGCTACCGCTATAATAAGCCTTGTATCTGAAACATTGTCCTGCCATTTGGTATTCGTAAAATCAGGAATTTTGAAGATCATGCGCCCCACCAGGCCGCCTGACCCTCTTGCCTTGTGGCACTTTTGGCACTCCCTGTCATAGACTGCCCAAATACCGCCTTTTTCAGACTGTGACGTCCGTGGGGGATTGCATCCCGTTTGAGCTATAGCGAAAAAAGCCGCTACAATCGCAACAACTAAACCAAACCTTTTCATCTCTATCCCCCTAATTCTTTTTATTCCAGGTACCGTTTGGGTTTTGAATCAATTCCCCGGGAGCCGCTTTGCTTGCGATCTGCTCCGCCCTTCGCTTGCCGACCACTTCAGCCGTTACGCCCTGCTTTGCTGCAATGGTTGCATATACTTCTGTGCGGTCATCGTTTTCGTCCTGTACGATATTTTCCTTAGCAGGAGCGCCTCTGAATTCCAAAAAGCCCTTGTTGTTTTCACCTACAATGCCCTTTGCTTTTAGTTCTTTAATGGCAGGAAGCCGCGCTTGCATCTTAGCCGTAATATCTGCGGCATAAGCGCTACCGGCAAGTGCCACCACGGTAAAGATGAAAAAGAACGTCATCGCCTTGAAATATTTATTGGTAATCATATCCACCCTCCTCCTAGTAAAAGTAATTTGTTATGTAAAAATCCGATGTAAAAAACGTACCGGCAGACGCCACCGCCTGCCGCCATGTCACCATGTCATATTTTGAGCGGGTTTTACGGCGTATAGACAAACTACGGATGCCCATCCCCGCTGACACCGCGCGCCGTTTATTTTGCCCCGTTTGCGGGAGTGCTTGTCCCCGTCGTGTTCTCACTCAACTTATCAATTTCGCCAAAAAAATCTTCAAGTTCCCTATCTATTTTAACGTTCACGTCTATGGTAATGTGAATCGGTTTTATCTCAACCGGCGCTATGGCAACCTCGTGTTTCGTCTGGATACATCCCTGCAGTAACGGGTACAGGATTATTCCGTAAAATACATTACACCATTGTTTCATTTTTACACCTCCTTTATTTGAGCATCTGAATGATATCGTTAATGTTCTTGCCGTAGTACATCACTTTATTGAGTGGCAGCCGGAAATTGATGTCGAGATGCACCGGATTCTGAATGCCTCCCTTGCCGGTGGCTTCTATCCTTGCAAAAGAGCCAATGCTCCGATTATACGCAAAGGGCAAGGGGTTCATCGGTTTTCCGTCGATACTCATCTGTAAAACCATGTCTTCCCCTTTAGTTGACAACATTATTTTTACCCAGTTGTAGTTAAAATCCTTTAACACCGCATTGGTAAAATCAATTTGAGAATATTGGGGGGTATTTTGAGGGATGCCCAGGTTTTCTATGGCGCCAATCCCTTTCACGTGAATTATACCGCCATCGCCAGGGGCTGAAAAGAGAAAACCATTTCCGAAGCTGATATTTCCATTTTCATATTTCAACGGCAACCGTCCGCTAACGGTGCCAATGCCTTCCGCCTGCGCAATGTCAAACTGCTCCATCACGCCGGTAAGGCTCAGGCGGTCGCACAGGAGAATTACATTATAAACACTCTTATCAAGCGAAAACCTCATTGACTGTGTGTAAACGTATCCGTCACACCACTTAAATTCACTACTTTCAAGGAAAACCGATTGTGGAGAATCTATCTGGTACTCAATGACGCCGTCATACAATGCCAACTTCCCAAAGGTCGCCTTTTTAAAAAGAAACTTTTGGCCGGGTGCGCTGCGCATGGAGAACAGGTCCGGCACGGAAAGGGAGATGTCAATCCCCTCCATGGCAACCCCGCTGCTCTTCATCTCCATCGCGGCATCCCTTATCCCGGTGTTAAGAGAACATTGCATAACCTCCTTATCGTATAATAAATCACCCTCAAGTTCAAGCGTTCCCTCAAAAGACGTCCCGGCCGCGGCAGCCACAAAATTGCCCATATCCGGAAGCGCAATCTTAAGCGGTGAAATGCCGAAGCTGAATTTCGACTTCATGCCATTTTCTGGCGAAACCCCGGATTCACCTTTGACGGTAAGCGCCAAATCAGGCAATTTCAACTCTGACCCGTTCACCGATAAGACGGCGTTGGGCGACTTTGCCGCCAAATCGGTAATTGCCGTAACGTCACCCGCCGGGCTGCCGCTCAGGTGCGTATCGCCTTCGATAAGGATCGACGGCATTTTTATCGTTGTGCCGTTACCGGTTACCACGAGGCCGGCGAATTGAATGGCGTGCCGGACGTCGCCATGTACGTTTTCACCGTTGCCGGAAATGGTAACGGTGGGGGTTTTTAAGGCAACGTCATATCCGCTTAATCGCGCCTTGCATTCCGTTGGCGTTGAAACCGCCGTTCCGGAAGGGGGATTGTTCGAAAAGGAGAACGCCCATGCGCCCATTTTGGAATACGTTGCAGAAAACCTTCCCGTGCTGCGGAAGGTCGCCGGTATTTGCAAAAGGGAGGTATGCCCCTTGTCTACGTCGCATGAAGCAACTTCAACGTACCCGGCGCATTCAATGCCGCCTTGCGTAAGGCGCAGGTCGCACTGCAACGCAGGCATGAGTACGTGCGCGGGCGATACGCAGGAAACGTTGGAAGCGCGCATGCGGAACCGCGTATCCTCACCCGATATTTCAACGCAGATAGGACTCTCCCCTTTTTCCGTGTCATGCAAACCGGCGATTGCTACTTGATTGTACTGAATCTGCGCATCCCGCAATTCGCAAGCCAGGGCAAACCTTGCTATCTTAAAAGGTTCCAGTTGAATTGCGGCGTTGCCCTCGATATTAGCCGCGCCCGATAGGAACAGCCCCGGCAAATACGGTGCGATCTCGGTGAGCTTGTTAAGCTGAAACGCGTGAGAGCGGAAATTGAGCGACACCGTCTTCTGTGACAGGGATATCTGTGTTAAAAGTGTTACCTCCTGCTCATGAGGATACAAGGTTAAGCAACACTCCATACGATCCCACGCCTCGTCCTTTGTCACCACGGAAAGGTTGAATGGCAGCCGGTAGACTTGTCCCTTAAAACTGCACGTCAACAGTGCATTCTGAATTTTAAAACTCCCGATAGTAAAGGAGGATTGAGGCTCGTCCGTAGGCGCCTTTGCCGCTTGCTCATCAGGCGTCTGCTTGGCAATCAATCCTTGCCAATCAAGACCTGGGATCACGAAATTGCCGTCAACAATCTCGCCTGTTACTTCGAGCCCACTTATCGTAATACCATCTATGCGCTTTCTGAGCAGGGATAAGGGGCAATAATCCAATTGCACGGACCCGATGGAAACGGGCGGCTTGTTCGCATCGCCGATGCGCAATCCCCCCAAATCCACCCCGGTAATGCCAATCCTGCGCACGTCACACGCCACCTGGATGCCCGTTTTTTGAAACACCTTCGGCAAAACGCTCGATTCAATCAGTCCCGGCAGGAAAAAGACAAAAAAGATAATGCCTGATAAAAAGAGGGAAGAAACCCCTATAATAGCCCACAAAATCGGTTTACGAATACGCATCTTAATATAAAATTCCTGGAATAAAAAAAACGACTGGAAACCACAGATTGCACAGATTTTTCAAGAATAGACATGAATTATACGAATTTACACGAAACTTGAAACTTGAAACTTGAAACCCTAAACTTAACCCCCCTTTAATCTGCCCTTTTCAACATAATATGAACCTTATTCCGGCACACCACCTCTAAATGCCTTTCCTGTATCCACTCAGCCTTCTTCCGAAAATCGTTCAGACTCATAACGACGTAGATGGGCTTGCTCTGTCCCGGAATATAGCTTTCGAAAGGGGTATTGTCATCCATCTCTTTCACCTCATTGCCGCTATAAAACACCAGGCTTGGAAGGACTCTGCCTGAACTAACAAGGGTATAACTTTTCTCTTCGCGCAGACGGCCTTGCTCCACGATGTCCCTGGCAGACCTGTACGTCCCCAGGTGTTCCGCAAGATAAACGGATATCAACGGAAGGAGTGCGCAAATGGTGATACACAATATCATTTGTATCTGAGAAAAACGTCTTTTACGCGCGAAAGCAAACAAGGCCACCAGAGCCCCGGCGAAAAGCACCGCAATGGGGACACTAATGTCCCCCGCGGAAAACGCACGGTCGGCAGGCGCCCACTTTGGCATGGTAAGGAGGAGCGCCACAGGAATAGCCACAAATATACCAACAACGGCCCACGAAGTCCCTACAATCCCTTTCACCAATTTCTGCTCCGCCTGCCACCGGGAAAGCGGAAGGGTCAATAATACTACAGAAGGTGACAGGGGCAATATGTACGTCATCAATTTCGATTTGGAAAGGGAAAAAAAGATCAGGGAAATAACCAGCCAGGCGGTAAAAAAACAGGCCTCTTTTTTCCCTTCCGGAGGCGTAACCGCGCGGTTTTTAAAGAGGGCGGCGATGGGAATAAACACAAATGCCGACCACGGGAAAAATCCCAACATAAACGCCGGAATATAGTAATAAAAAGGCTCAGGATGCGCATAACCGCTGACAAACCGCCCTGACGTCTCACGGGTAAACAGAGAAAGGATTTGTTTTGTTCCCAGTGACTCCCAAAAGGGGATGCCCCAAGCGCAGATAATGCCCGCAAAGAGCAGGAATCCGGGCAGGTACCATAACCTTCTGGAGTATCGAAAGTCGCGCGCCCACAATAAAAAGCAGCAGGTAATCAGGATGAACAACAGGACGCCCACCGGCCCCTTCACCAGAAACACCATGCTCAGGAGGAAATAGAGAAGCAGCCTGCGCGAGTTTTTCTTCCTGACCTCCCGATACTCAACAAAGAAGAGGTAAAGGGCGGCTGAGAAGAAAAAGGTCAGGAGTATATCGGTAATGCAAAACCGCGCGACGAAAAAGAACAAGGGGCTGATCATAAGCATCACACCCGCCCAAAATCCGCTTTTGCGTCCCTCGATCCGTTTCCCCCAGAAATAGACGATCATAACCGTCCCGATAGCCGCTAGGGCGGAGGGCAGGCGCGCGCCCAGTTCATGTATCCCAAAAAGCTTATAACATAGAGCGACCGCCCAGTAGAAGACGGGCGGCTTGTTGATGCGGGGCTCGCCATTAAAATGCGGCACGATCCAATCTCCGTTCAACGCCATTTCGCGCGCCGTTGACGCATAGCGAGGCTCGTCCGGGTCAATAAGCGGCATTGCCCACGTGTAAAACAGGAACAAAAACAGACCCAAAAAGAACAGCCCCGCAATAAACGGAACGTCTTTCCTGGAAAACTTTTCCGCCGTATGCCGTGTTGGTATATTATCCATCAAATCCATAATCTATAATCTTTACTCCAAAAATCTCAGTAGTGCGTAGGGTGGATTAAGCGAAGCGTATCCACCAAATAATGCTTTTCCTTATTCCCTTGAACTTGGAAGTTCTATTAAATCAGGCTTTCGGCGGCATTTAACAGCGTAGTGGCAAGGCGCGCCTTGCCACTACATGTGCGTTTGAAATTCCATTTCACCAAATAACCCCGTAGCGCAGGCGTCCCGCCTGCCGATTCCGCCCATCAATCAAACCCGTGGTGCAAGCTTCCAACCCGCCTGCTTCATTTCATCAAAAAACAGCAGGCTGGAAGCCTGCGCTACCAGAGGTCCTTATTAGAAACAAAAAGAATATCCCGGTGTCCCACGGAATCCTTTTCTAAAACAAACACCGGCATCTCAAGGGCGTTGGAAAAGGCTTTGAAGTCTTTCTCCTGAATAAAGAGGAATACCCGTTCCGGTGAGTGCAGGAATTGTTGCAGTTCGTCCATCTGCCGCATTACCTGTATGTGGCTGTTGTTTGTGTAGAACAAATAGGGGTCGCCAAAGCAATTGAACATGGCCAGCGGATCGCCCGGCCTCATTATGGCTACAGCCTTGTCGCAGATTTCCCTGGCCGATTTATAGCGGTTCAGAGGGGGGATAACCCAGACCGTCCCCGCGGCAAATGACGCCAGGATGACAAAGCTGAAGGTGTAGGTGAAAAAGATCGTCCTGGCCTGCTTCAATGAGCGCCACATGACAACACCGCCCGTGATGAGTATTATCTCAAACGGTATGGTCGAAACGCAGTACTCCGGAAAATGGTGATACACGGCGATAGGAAACAGGATCGCCAGCAAAAATGCAGAGCCGCACAAAAGGTAACAGGGATAATCCCCCAACCTTCGTATCAACTGTCCTTGCACCTGTTCTCTCAATTCATGGAGAAACCATGCGGTAAACAGTGCAGCCGCAGGATAAAGGGGCAGCACGTAGATGTCTCTTTTCCCCGACGTTATGGAAAAGAAGATGAAGATGACGGCAAACCAGATAGCCGGCAGCAGGAAAAGCGGCCTCTTTTCCCTTCCCTTCCGTGAAAAGGCATAGATTGCAACGCCCGGTATAAAGAGGCTCCAGGGCATAAAGTTGAGCGGGAAATTGATGAAGAAATAGTAAAAGGGGCGCTTATGCGCAAACGAGCTGGCAAACCGCCCAACGTTTTGCTTGAAAAGGATTTGATGGGTATACTCCTTGCCTCCGTAGACGACTGCCAGACAAACCCAGCTAAATACGATGGCCAAAAATATCGCCGCGCCTATCCAGGGTTTTGCGGATTTCAAGGCCCCCGCGTCACGCTTCACGATGAGATAGGTTAGCACCGTACAAAAGGGCAGGATAAAACCGATCGGCCCCTTTGTAAGCACCCCCAGCGCCATACAGACATAAAAGAGGAGGTAGAACCACCCCCTGTTTTTCTCCTCCGTGTACCCCCGGTAAAAGCACAGCAGCGCCAGGGTGACGAAAAAGGTGAGTATGACGTCGAATGCCACACGATGCGCCATCCATAGGAATTTTGAACTGGTGGCAAGGATGAGTGCGGACATCAGCGCGATACCGTTGTTTTGAAACAGCCTCCTGCCCAGAAAAAACACCGCCAGGCAGCAACCGACGCCGGCAAGGGCAGAGGGTATCCGCGCCGTCAGGGGCGAAATCTCGCCCGGCAGCAGGGAAGACACGTTAACAAGCCAGAACAAGAGTGGCGGCTTATCGGGATAGGGGTCGCTGTTTAAATGGGGGACGATGAAGTTCCCGCTGTCCCGCATCTCTTTGGAAACCTGCGCGTAACGCGGCTCATCCGGCGCCCACAAATCCCGGTTCCCGATATTGAAAAAGAAGAGGAATCCCGTAAAGAGGATAATGAATCCGACCATCGTGCGGACGTTGTTGTTTGAAGAGGTTACGTTCATGGGTTGATTTATGGTGATTATCTAAGGGTTGTGAGATACGAATTACACGAATTTACACGAACATTTTACACATATCCACCGCGCTCTCGTTCCCACGCTCTGCGTGGGAATGCAGCATTAGGACGCTCTGCGTCCAACTTCAACGGTTTATAGATTTACGTATTACCGCACGGGTGTTATTGCATAGGGACGCAGAGCGTCCCACCTTAGCATTCCCACGCAGAGCGTGGGAACGAGAGAATGCCCCGTAGGGGCAACTGCTAATAGGCAGGCAATTCATTGCCTGTTCCCAAGAAAACGAACCGTAAAGCCCCGTAGGGACGACTGAAAATCTTGA
Source organism: Candidatus Brocadiaceae bacterium (assembly GCA_015661205.1). Lineage (GTDB taxonomy): Bacteria > Planctomycetota > Brocadiia > Brocadiales > Brocadiaceae > JACVXV01. The sequence goes on along the minus strand of JACVXV010000144.1, from coordinate 8,654 downwards.
AATCTGTACGTTCCGAATATTCCGTGTGTTCCGTACTATAATCCACCAACTTCTCGTTTTTTCTGCGCGTTTTTCAAAATGCATAACGGTAAGGCATTGATTAGATGAGGCTTACGTAAAGTTTGGAGCATTGAGTTTCTTGTCATTTGAAAATGGGTAACACGTTAGTGACCGATAAGCTCCGTAGGAGCAACCTGTTTGTAGCAAGATAGGATGCCATAGCAGACATTAGCTCCGTCAGGAGCGACCTGTCTGCCGGTCAATCATAACAGGCCGCTCCTACGGAGCTGTTTTACCCTATTGAATTTTATTGCGCTACAAACAGATCACCCCTAACGGGGCTATAGTGTTTTTTATGTCCCCCTGGATTTTTCAAAAAACTAAAGGGTTAGTAACATGTTAGTCTTTTGAAAAACCACCCCGGAGGGGTGGAATATTAATAGTTAAAACGCCAAATACGATAAAGTTCCGGAGGAGCGATATATTGTTTCGTCGCCTTATATATCGCTCCTCTGGAGCTTAACCGTGGTGTAGATGCTCTTTCTATTAACATACCGCTCCTCACGGAGCTTTTCAGGGTTTTTTCAAAACACTAAAGTGTTACAAGTGTTACGAAAATTGTTTCATATTTCGATATTCGGATTTCGAATTTCGAATTTGGTTGCGGCCAAAGGCCGCGCCAGGTATTCAGTGGCTCCTAAGCCGTAATCCCTGCCTTTGTCTTTGCTTTTATAGACGGGGGCGGGGAAACCCCGCCCCTACGATGTTGATTTCTCCACGTACGTTGCGTCTCTTTGGTAATATCATTATTTGGTGGATACGCTTCCAGAGTGGGTCAAATGAGCAATTTTACGCTATTTTTGATGTTTCTTCCCCACTTGAAGGGTTGAAATATCAGAAAATGCAATTGAAATATCAGAAAATGCAACGAAATCAGGATAAAATTGGCAATATTTAAGAGTTGTCCCCCACTTTTAGAATAAAAAAGTTCATCTGGCACAGTCTGTTCGCTTAATCCACCCTACATGGGGATGATATTTCCATGGTATTATACAGAAAGCGTCCCTAAAATCAAAATGAACCTCAGAAAAAATTTCTTTACAAAAGAAGTTTGACTGGAAAACGGGTGCATGATAGATTATATTCATAGCAACTTTTAATAGGCTGGTATCCGTCTTTAAAACGATTTTTTAGCGTGAAAAAATGATTGCAGTGAGACCTCCGGCCGTTGCGGGTTCTTTTTATCCCGGCACCGCCCACCAACTACTGGCCGACATCGAAGGGTATACGACGGTAGTTACTGAAAAGCACCGTGTGTTGGGCGTCTTATCTCCACATGCTGGCTATCTGTATTCCGGACGCGTTGCAGGCGCACTGTATTCACGGATAACGATACCGGATACCGTCGTTATTATTGCACCCAATCATACGGGCTATGGCGTGCCCTATTCCCTCTGGCCGGGCGGGCCGTGGCAGACGCCCCTGGGCAACGTCGAGACAAACGATGAGGTTGTGGAAGAGTTGGCGCGCAGTTGTGACATCCTTGAGAAAGATCGGGATGCGCATATAGGCGAACATGCGGCGGAGGTGCAGATACCGTTTCTCCAGCATTTTAATCCCCTCGTCAAAATCGTGGTAATGACCGTATCGTCGCAAAACGTATTAGACCTTCGGTATATCGGGACGAGTTTGTCGCGGGTATTACAAAGGCTGGCGCCCCAAGCCCTGGTGGTGGCTTCTTCCGACATGACACATTACGAATCGCAGGCGGATGCCAACAAAAAAGACAAAATCGCTATCAACGAGATACTGTCTCTCGATGAGGATACTTTGTATAACAAGGTGAATGCCCTGGGCATAACGATGTGCGGTATTTGCCCTGCCTTTATCATGCTGGTGTGTTCCAAGGCACGGGGAGCGAAAAAGGCGGAGCTTGTCCGTTATGAAACCAGTGGTGACATTACCGGCGATTATACTTCAGTGGTAGGTTACGCGGGGATTATCATAAGGTAATTTGTAACACATTAGATGTAGGGGCGAAGCATTTTCCGTGACAAGGCGCAGGCACGATTTCTTATGTGAGGAAAACGCTTCGCCCCTACGTGCGTGAACAGGAATTTCAAAGTCAGGCCTGAAAGGCCGACAGGATATAGCGGGGGGTGAAGCCCCCTGTAAAGATGAAAAAATAGTACCAGCCCCGAAGGGGAGGCAGGACGCGCTCTCGTTCCCAAGCTTCAGCTTGGGAATGTGTCTGCACCAGAAGCTCTTGCTTCATTGTGTTTTCGTGATGAAAACCGTGGCAGATTGCAGGAAAGATATGCGTCCCAGCCATGCTGTGCGTCCTTTTCTGTCACCCCTTCGGGGCTAGCGATGTTATTGCACTTACCAGGGGCTTCACCCCTGGCTATATACTTTCAGCCCTTCTGGCCTGTTGTAGGGCGGCGACCCTTTAGGGTTGCAACCTCTGGTGCGTGTTCAGGCAGTGGCAAGGCTAAAGCCTTGCCCTACGTAAAAATTCGTGCAAATTCGTGTCTAAAAAAGATGCTTAAGTTTAGTCGCGCCCTGTTTGTTTGTAGAAATCAATGTTTTCAAAATACTATGGAGAGGATTTTTTATGGTAATGGTACCAAAAGTCAAGGTCAACGTCGATGGCAACGTCGTAGAAGTAAACAAAGGTAAAACGATCTTACAGGTGGCTAGTTCCCTCGGCATTCAAATCCCGACACTCTGCCACGATCCGCGCCTGGAACCCTTTTCGGCGTGCCGGGTCTGCATGGTGGAAGTGGAGCGGGGAAAGTCGAGCGCCCTTATTACGTCCTGCAATACGGAAGCAACCGACGGCATGGTGATCCGCACCGACTCCGAAAAGGTATTGAAAACAAGAAAGATGGTGCTGGAACTGATCCTTTCCGACCATCCGAAGGATTGTTTGACGTGCGACAAATGCGGCTCCTGCAAGCTGCAAGACCTTGCCTACACCCACGGCGTAAGGGAAAGCCGGTTTTTTCAGCAACCGGACGGCGGCGTTACCAATGACCCGAACCCCGTTATCCAACAGGATACCAGCAAGTGCATCCTGTGCGGGCGCTGCGTCCGCATCTGCGCGGAAGTATGCCCTTCGGGATGAAACGCCGCGATACGACGTGCGTGCTGTGCGGACAATGCGTCTCCACCTGCCCCGTCGGCGCGCTCGTGGAAAAACAGGCCGCAGGGGTGGGGCGCGACTGGGATTTCAAAAAGGTTAAAACTACTTGCGCTTACTGCGGCGTGGGTTGTACGATGGAATTGAACGTGAAAGCGAACCGCGTCGTTAAAGTAACCTCACAAACGGGCTCTATCCCCAACGACGGCAACCTGTGCGTAAAAGGACGGTTCGGCCACGACTTTATCCATCACCCCGACCGCCTCAAGCAGCCGCTCATAAAAAAGAACGGCACGCTTGTAGAGGCTACCTGGGACGAGGCGTTGAGCCTCGTTGCCACCAAACTAAACGAAATAAAGACAAGGTACGGCGCCGATAGTATCGGTGTGATGAGTTCCTCCCGTTGCACGAATGAGGATAATTACCTTGCCATGAAACTTGGACGGGCTACGATTGGAACAAACAACGTAGACCAGTGTGCCCGGACTTGACACGCCCCTTCCGTCGCCGGTCTGGCGATGTCATTTGGAAGTGGCGCAATGACCAACTCCATTAGCGAAATCAAGGATTGCAAGCTCATATTCCTCATCGGCGGCAACCCAACCGAGGCACATCCCATCGTAGGATTGGAGATGAAAAAGGCCTTGCGGAGGGGGTGCACCTTTATTGTGGCTGACCCTCGCCGTATCTGGTTTGCCGAACATGCGAAGCTGTACATGCCCGTCAAGCCGGGTTCCGACAACTGGCTTCTCAACTCAATGGCGCACGTCATCATTGCAGAGGGGCTTGAAAACAAGGAATTCATCAAGACACGCACCGAGGATTTTGAGGAACTCAGGGAATTCCTCAAGGACATCACCCCCGAAAGGGCGTCCGAGTATACGGGTATCCCCGCGGAAGACATTCGTCAGGCGGCAAGGCTTTACGCCACCTCGGAAAAATCCGCCATTTATTACACCCTGGGCATCACGGAACACACCTGCGGAACGGACAACGTGCGAACCATCGCAAACCTCGCCCTGTTGACTGGCCACATCGGGAAACCCAGCACGGGCGTCAACCCCATTCGCGGACAGAACAACGTGCAGGGCGCCACCGACGTCTGCATACCGAACAAGATGCCCGGCTATCAGGACATTAACGACAACGCCGTTATGGAGAAATTTGAAAAGGCCTGGGGCGTGAAGTTATCAAGGACACCCGGCATGACTGCACCATCCATGTTTGAAAAGATGAGCAAGAACCAGTTTAAGGCGTTGTACGTCATCGGGGAAGACCCGGTGCTTAGCGAGCCGAATCAGGATTACACCATTAAAAACATCAAAAACCTGGAATTCCTGGTTGTGCAGGACATCTTCATGTCGGAGACGGCGCAATACGCGGACGTCATCCTGCCCGCCGCCAGCTTTGCGGAGAAGGACGGCACCTTTACCAACACGGAACGCCGCGTGCAGCGCGTACGCAAGGCCATTGACCCGGTTGGAAACTCAAGGGCGGATTGGCAAATCACCGCCGAGATATCCACCCGCATGGGTTACAAGATGGACTACCCGTCCCCGAAGGAGATATACGACGAGATTGCAAGCCTGTCGCCCTTATTTGCGGGCATCAACTACGCGAGGATCGAGCAAAACGGCATCCAGTGGCCGTGTCCCGACACAAACCACCCCGGCACGAAATTTTTACACGAGGGTAAATTCCCGCGCGGCCCCGGAAAGTTCTTTGTGTTGCCGTACCGCGCGCCTGCCGAGAGTCCCGACAAGGACTACCCGCTGCTGCTCACCACGGGGCGCACCCTCTACCATTACAATGCAGGGACGATGACCAGGCGGTCAAGCGGCATCATCCACAAGACGAACGACTGCTTTGTCGAGGTACACGAGACGGACGCCAAAGCCCTGCGTATCTCCGACGGCGAGATGGTAAAGATATGCAGCCGCCGCGGAAGCATCACCGCGCGCGCCGAGGTCTCCGAAAAGGTGACAAAAGGCGTCATCTGGATACCCATGCACTTTGCCGAGGCAGCCGTAAACAAGCTGACGAAAGACGCCTACGACAACATCACCCAAACGGCAGAGTATAAGGTGTGCGGCGCGAAGATAGAAAAACTGTAAAACGTGGTAAGCGCCGTGAAACGTGTCCGTGTAGCTCAGACCTTCAGGTCTGATGCGTGTAGCACCCGTCACGGATCTGCCTTTGAAAAATTGGCAATAGCCTGCCGCAGAGAACGCGGAGGGCGCAGAGAAGTGGTTGCAAACGAATGGGTTAAAAGGAGCGATGTGGAAATCATTGACCTGATGAATAAGGGATTGCGACAGCCCGCTTAAGGCGGAGTGCAAAAGACGAACAAGCAGGATATCTAAAAAAACTTCTCACACGAAGGCACAAAGGCACGAAGAAGTGACGGAAAACGAAAAATGAATATTATATTGGGGTAAATGCCCATTGAAAAATTATTGGTAGGGTGAATTAAGAAGGTTTTTATTATGATGAAAAATGATTGTTATTAATGTAGGGGCGTTGGGTGGCGTGAGGCTTATTTGCCGCTCGTTGCAGGCCGGTAATTATGCCGGTTAAGGGCGTTCTGGCGTATTCAGTCACCATCTTTCTCAGCGCATTCCTGTTGTTCCAAATTCAGCCGATGATTGCCAAGATGATCCTGCCGTGGTTTGGCGGCTCGGCGGCGGTTTGGATTACCTGTATGGTCTTCTTTCAGGTAGTCCTCCTCGGCGGCTACGTCTACGTGCATCTCCTCATTAACCGGATTTCAGCGCGGATGCAGGTGATCGTCCACGGTGGGCTGCTCCTCATTAGCCTGTTCCTGCTGCCGGTAGGCCCCGGCCTGCACTGGAAACCGGAAGGCGGCGAGCAACCCATTTTGCAGATTCTGGGGATACTTTTCTGTTCCGTCGGTTTGCCCTACTTTCTGCTTTCCACTACCAGCCCGCTCGTCCAGGTATGGTACTCAGCGTCACATAAGGTGGTATTGCCCTACCGGCTTTTTGCCCTTTCCAACGTTGCGTCCCTGGCGGGACTCCTTGCCTATCCGTTTCTCATCGAACCACGGGTCGTCCTCCGGTTCCAGTCTATTGGCTGGTCGGCGCTTTACGGCGCGTTTGCGGCGCTCTGTTTTTTCCTCAGCATCGGCAACGTGAAACGGACGAGCGAAGGAAAACACGGCCCGGTGGAACAACACCACAACGTCTCCGTGCATGCGAAACCGCCGCCCACTCTCAGGACAAAGGGGCTATGGCTGGCGCTTTCCACGTGCGCGTCGCTCCTGCTGCTGTCGGTTACCAATCATCTGACGCAAAACATCGCGTCCATTCCATTCCTTTGGGTGCTGCCGCTGAGCCTCTATCTTTTGACCTTCATTTTTTGCTTTGACCGCAGCGGGTGGTACCAGCCGAAGATTTACGTGTGGTCGCTCTACGCCTTGATCGGTCTGATGGCTTATGGGATTGTTTATTGGGGTGCAGGCATGAGCCTGAAGATCGTTGTGCCGGTCTATTGTGCGGGGCTTTTCTTGTGTTGCATGTTTTGCCACGGCGAACTGGTGTTACACAGGCCGCCTGCGGGATATCTTACCGCCTTCTACCTGGTTTTGTCCCTGGGAGGCGCATTGGGCGGTATTGCCGTGGGGCTTATAGCGCCTAACGTTTTTAGCGGATATTTCGAGCTTGCCGTGGGGTTGCTTTTCTGCTCGTTGCTCATCCTGCTCCTCAACTACCGGCGTGGATGGATTATGAGGGGGCTGTCGTCCGCGCTCGTGATTGGCGTGATTGTAGCCGGTGTGAAATGCGTGATTGATTACTCCGATTACTCCTTGCTGAATTCCAGGAATTTTTACGGCGTTTTGCGGGTCAAGGAATACTCGAAGGGGAAGGAGACGGAACACCGCAGTATGGTGCATGGCACGATCAATCACGGCATCCAGTTTACGGCGCCGGACAGGCAAACGAGGCCGCTGACCTACTATTCCAGCACGTCAGGCGTTGGAAGGGCGATAACTACCTTTCAGAAGACGGGGGCGGTGAAGGTGGGCATTATAGGGCTGGGGGCAGGTTCTCTGGCCGCTTACTCAAGGGACGGCGACGAGTTCCGCTTCTACGAGATTAATCCGACGGTTGAGGCGTTGGCGCGGCGGTATTTCTATTATCTTTCCGGGGCAAAAGGGAAGGTGTCTGTGGTGATTGGCGACGGGCGGCTTTCCCTCGAACGCGAGCCGATCCAACACTATGACGTGCTTGCCGTGGACGCCTTTTCGGGCGACGCAATACCGGCGCACCTGCTGACAAAGCAGTCGTTTGAACTCTATTTCAAACACCTCAAACCCGACGGCATCCTGGCGATTCACATTTCCAACAAACACCTTAAACTCGGCCTGGTTGTGGAAGAGTTGTGCAAGGCGTTCGGCGTGAGCCGCGTCCTGATCGATGATGAAAAACTGGGCGCTCGTGGCCACCAACCCGCGTTCCCTCGAATCACCTGAAATTAAAGACGCGGTGACAGCGCTCCCATCACAAACCAATCTCAGGGTCTGGACGGACGACTACAACAATATTTTTCAGATATTGAAGTAGCGCAGGCTTCCAACCTGCATTTTGTTTGATAAACAGCCGGCTGGAAGCCTGCGCTACTTTTCTCGTTCCCAAGCTACAGCTTGGGAATGTGCCTGTGCCTATGCCGGAAGCTCCAGCTTCCCGTTGTTTGTTGCTGTGTTTCGCTTCACGCAACCTAACCTACGTAGCTAAAATGTTACAATTTTTCTAGACGATGGTAAACATGATGTTTATTATCATTCAATGATAAAATCATTCCGTTGTCGTGAGACTAGAAAAATATTCTACCGAGAATATTCCAGAAAGTTTCCACGTGATATTCAAATGCGCGCATTTGCGAAGCTTAACGCGATTGACGCTGCAATCCATCTTAAGGATTTACACGTGCCGCCCTCAAACCAGTTTGAGGCGTTGAAGGGGGAACGTAAGGGACCGTATAGTATTCGAATCAACGATAGGTGGCGTATTTGTTTTGAGTGGCGTAACGGTAACGCAGAAGAAGTAGAAATTGTCGATTATCATTAAGGAGTTATGTATGGCCAAGCATCGTATTACGCCAGTTCACCCCGGGGTATATCTAAAAGAATTACTCGACGAATTAAAAATATCACAGTGCCGACTTGCTCAGGATTTGGGCGTGCCGGCCATGAGGGTTAATCACGTGGTACATGGTAAACGGCCGGTAACAGCAGAACTCGCCTTGCGTTTGGGTCGCTATTTTAGCCAAAGCCCGCGCTATTGGATAAACCTGCAAAGCCGGTATGATATGGATGTTGCCGAAGATTCATTATCAGAACAGGTAGCACGTGAAGTTCTTCCATTAACGGCAGCCTTATAATCTACAAAAGGTTCTAGTGCTTAATTGCATAAATTAGCGATATGGTTTTTAAATTACAATCCCCGTACTTATTGTCACCAAAGGCGATAACATATATCGCTTGTTATTGCAA
>JACVXV010000143.1 GCA_015661205.1 Candidatus Brocadiaceae bacterium | reverse complement strand
GTATTCCAAACATCAGATTCATTAATTATCGTTTTATCCTGGTTGCTGTTTCAGGCGCATGTATTATCGGTGGAATGACGACATTTGTCATTCGTGGCAACAAGAAATACGACATTGACTTTACGGGAGGAACTCTGGTTCAAATCCAATTGAATAAAGAAATTCAGCCAGGCATTGTGAGGACGGCGTTGGGTGAAACCGGTTACGACGAGGCTGAGGTGCAGAGTATATGGTCCGGTGATAACCTGACCCAGTTTCTGTCTACCTCAGCGGAGTTTGGCATACGAATCAAGGAACTGGGCGATGAGAAGATCCGTCAAAAGATAACGTATTTTGGGTAAGGAAGGTCTGTTCGCAGGGATAGATTTTACCGAACCGACCATTTTTAACCTCAAATTGCAAAAGCCGGTAGAGGAAGTTGCAATTCAAAAAATACTTGAAAAAGCAGGGTATAATAAAGATGATGTGGAATCGCTCTTTGCTGTGAATCAAACCGGCAAGGAGTTTTTAGTCAGTATTAAGGGGTTCGATGACATTAAAAAACGTTCACAACTGCTTGAAACCTTAGCTGAGAGTTTAAAAAACAACCTGGTTTTCCGCAATGTAAAACTGACACTTGGGGACATTGTTGAGTCATTGCAATCACAAGGCGCCGGTATGCAAACGACTCAGACATTTATAGAGGCTGAGGCCGGTGAGCCGATAGATACATCCGTCTTGACGTCCGAATTGACGCAGCAGGGGTTTCGGGGGATTTCGGTTACATCGCAATCAAACGAATCCTCGTCGGACCGTGGCCGCAAACTGAAAATAAACGGGTCAAGAGCGGCCTTACAGGAGATAAAGGAAAGGGTGAAGGACACGGTATCTTTGCCTGGTATGTATAGCGTCGGAGATGGTTCTGTTCAGGTAGCGTTAAAAGAGGGTATTTCGAAAAAGGATTTCATCGACACGCTGATACGAAGTGTATCTCTAAAAACACTCGTAAAAGGTGTTTACCTGGTGAATGCCCCATCACAGACGTTTGCAATTCAATTACAATCCTTAAGCGCAGGAAAGATACAGGAGAAAATTAAGGATGATGTAATGAAAAAGTTTGAAAACCTTTTGTATAAAGAAAAGATAAACGTCTCGTTTGAAGAGATAAAGGACACTTCTGCCGGTACGGATGCTGGAGTCGCTGATGTTGGGAGTGCAAAGACGGTGCAGTTCCGTATGACCCTATCAAAACCATTGAAAAAACTGGTTATTGAAGAGGTGTTGACAGCCGCAGGATATTCTGGCGTGCTTGAAGGTGACTTGAGTGAAGGTATCGAGTATCAAACGGTTAAGGTTGTTCTTAACGTTGAAAATAAGGAAGCGGCCAAAACCGCTATTAAAAGCGCATTTGAGATTCCTCAACCGATCAAACGGATTGTCAGCATCGGCGCTACGGTTGCAGGCGAAATGAAGAGCCGTGCGATTCTTGCGGTAATCTTTTCTTGTATTGCAACGGTATTTTACGTTTGGTTCCGTTTTGGCGATTTCAAATTCGGCTCATCCGCAATCATAGCCGTTATTCATGATATCTTGATTACCCTGGGCGCTGTAGCTGTAGCGGATTATCTATTTGGAAACATGAAGATAGACAGTTCCATGGTGGCAGCCTTCCTTACGGTAATCGGTTATTCCCTGAATGACACCATCGTTATATTTGACAGGATCAGGGAAAACCTTGGTGGACACGGCAAGTTGTTAACGCCTCAGTTGGTTAATGATAGTATTAACCAAACGTTAAGCCGTACCCTGTTAACGGGTATTACCACCATCGGCGTATTGTTAGCGCTGTTTTTCTTCGGTGGACCTGAGATTCATGGATTTGCTTTTGTTATGTTGGTTGGTATTATTGTAGGTACCTATTCGACGATATTCATTGCATGTCCGATGTTGCTCAGGTGGAAGGGGCTTGAACCGGAACGTCAGGTGTTGCTGGGCCAGACGAAGAAAAGTTAAGAGATCGTGGGTCGCCCCATAAACGCTCGTTTATGGGGCGATTTCTCCGGGTAAGGTTAATACGGTGTCTTTACTCAGCCATTACCTGGCTGAGTTAGTTACTTTTCATCCAGGGTAATTACGATGCGATATATAACGTTCTTCCTGGTAGTAGGTCTATTGTCCTCGAAAGTCTTTGCTTTTGATGCAGTACCGCCTTTAACAGATCGGGAAATTATAGCATCTTTGGTTGAGTTAAAGGGGGGAATGGATAAATTAAACTCCTGCTTAGACGACATGAACCGTCGGTTTGAAGGCGGCTTTGACGACACGAACCATCGATTTAAAGGCCGATTTGAAGACATGAACCGCCGGTTTGAAGGTCGATTTGATGACGTTAACCGCCGTTTTGATGATCTGAAAGGGCTGTTATACGTTATCCTTGCCGGTATTTTTGCGCTGTTCGGTTTTGTGCTGTGGGATCGCAGGACAGCGCTTGCCCCTGCAATCAGGAAAACTAAGGATCTGGAAGAAAAGGAAGAAACGATTGAAAAGGTGTTAAGAGGACTCGCCCGGCAAGACCCAAAAGTGAAAGACGCAATGAAGCACGCAGGATTTATGTAACATTTTTTCGAAAAACAAAAGTTTTTGTTTATTACTAATGCTTCGAAAGGAATAAGACGATGAAAAAAGACGTGCAGGTGGGTGTTGTTCTGGGGGTAATTATCCTGGCCATCATCGGCGTCTTCCTGAGTACCAAAACTTCGATTAAAGAACCGACCCTTCCCATACCGGAGCTTGAGGATGGCGACCAGGCGGGGAAATTAAATCCGGAGGAATTACCGTCAGAACCTTCCGATGTATTCAAGCCCGTAGTTGAGCAAGTATCCAAATCCACAAAATATGTAGAACTGGATGCAGCAAATGCCGCTAAAATTAAAACACAACTCGCCGAAATTGACGACAGCGTTCTGGTCGGGGCATGGGAGAAACCAAAAGACAAAGAACCGGTGCGTCCACCGGTAATCGCTGATAAAACACCAAAGACGTCCGGTAGCACCGAATGGCGGGGTCTTGAAACGTTCGGCAAAGAACCGCTACCCACGAATGCCCGTGTGCATACGGTAGCCTCCAATGAAGACCTCTTTAAAATTGCAAAAAAATATTACGGGAATGGCAATAAGTGGCTGCTGATATACAATGCAAATCAAAATAGAATTCATGACAAAAATAGCCTGAAAATAGGCGCAGAACTGGTAATTCCTGATGCGGAAGCAGCCGCTCCTCCGCCTCCGAAGGCCGCGAAGGCAGAGGATGCAGGCCAGGGCGTCAAGGGCAGTGAAAACACCGTAAAATCGAATGCGAAGGAACACACCGTCCAGGAGGGTGATTCTCTTTATAAATTGGCCATTAAATATTATAATGACGGCACCAAATGGCAAGCCATCCTGGACGCAAATGCGGCTACCTTAAAAAAGAAGAAAGATTTAAAATTAGGACAAACACTGATCATTCCTGACCTTTGATACCAAGGAGCTATTGTAATGAAAATGAAACACCTTTTTTCTCGTCGTAACCATCCGGTTTTTTATTTAGCATCGGCGGTAATTGCCCTTGTTGTGGCCGGTACGTTTTTTTTCTCTCCCATTTATGCCCAGGATGCAACAAGCGGGTTTCCGGTTCACCGTTATAACCTGCAAAGGACAGGGCAGGTACCTTACACCGGCCCGACTGACGACAACTTGAAATGGGCTATTTCCGGCGCCGGTGAGATATGGTCTTCTCCCGTAGTAGGCCAGGATGGTACCATTTATGTTGGGGTAACCGACGGGAATTTGTTGGCTGTAAACCCAAAAGGAAAAGTTGCGTGGGCATTTAAAATAGCGGAGGAAATATTTGGGGCGCCTGCGATTGGCCCGGATAATATGGTTTATTTCGGATCTGCCGATGGTCGATTTTATGCAGTTAAGCCTGATGGAAAATTGAAGTGGAAATTCCAGGCGAAGGATGCAATCCATTCTTCCCCGTGCGTTGATAGTAAGGGTATCGTGTACTTTGGCTCTTACGACGGAAAGCTGTATGCGTTGCGTTCGTCCGATGGAAAAATTCAGTGGGGTTATCAGACGGATGGGCCAATCATGACCTCTTCCCCGGCTATCGGAGCGGATGGTACGGTTTACATCGGTTCGTGGGATAAACACTTATACGCCGTGAGTCCTGGTGGAGCCAGGAAATGGATGTTTGAAACCGAAAACAAGGTAGACTCAACCCCTGCTATCGGCGACGACGTTGTTTGTATTTCTGACGTGAATGGAAAAATCTATGCGGTCAATATGGATGGGACGCTAAAGTGGGGATTTGATTTGGGCTGCCGTTCCCACTCATCACCGGCCTTGGCTAAGGACGGCACTATTTATATCGGAACACAGGATGGCGACTTGTGCGCAATCAAAAAAGACGGTGGGTTAAAATGGAAATTTAAAACCGGAAAATCAATTACCGCCGTTCCAACCGTTGATGCAAATGGCGTGGTATACGTAGGCTCCTGGGATGGAAAGGTATATGCCGTAAATAGCGATGGTTCCCTGAAGTGGAGCGCAACCATCGGAGAATCGCTGCTTTCTTCTCCTGCAATAGACGCAAAGGGAACTTTGTACATCGGTTGTGTGGATTGGCGTTTGTATGCCTTTGGACAGAAGTGATATTAAAATACCTCGCTTAAAAATGGTGAAAACAGGGGGTTGTTTACCACCTTGACGTATATCAGATGAACTGTTACAAAACAATTTACTTGATAGCTTTTTTGAGTTATAATCGTTTCTCGTGATGAATATGAGACATGCATGTGGCTGACCGCTGCATGATGTTTTGGTCTGTATATGCCTTTGCAGGAGTAAAGGAACATGATTGGTATATCTAAGCTGTATTGTGGCACCGTAGAACCATCTGATGCATTGCGGTACGGTAGGGAATCGAAAAAACTGCCGTCGCATCTGTTGCAATTTTCGAAAGATAAAAAGCCTGTTGTCGTATGGAACGTAGGCCAACGGTGCAATTTAAAATGCATTCATTGCTATTCCCAGTCGAAAGACATCGAATACCCCAATGAATTAACCACAAAAGACGCAAAGGCCATGCTGGACGACCTTGCCGACTACGGCGCTCCGGTAATCCTCTTCTCCGGCGGTGAACCGCTCATGAGGCCGGATCTCCTTGAATTGATCGGTTACGCAAAAGAAAAGGGGCTGCGGGCAGTTATCAGCACGAATGGCACGTTGATAACCAGGGAAAAGGCGCTTGAGTTGAAAAAATTCGGCCTCTCCTACGTAGGTATAAGCCTGGACGGGCTTAAAGATACCAATGACCGCTTCCGTGGCATTCCAGGCGCATTTGATCTGGCGCTGGAAGGTATCAGGAACTGCCTGGCTACAGGCATCAAGGTCGGATTGCGCTTTACCATCAATAAGAGAAACGCCCACGATGTTGCCGGTATCTTCCAGCTTATTGAAAAAGAAAAAATCCCCAGGGTGTGCTTTTACCACTTGGTTTATTCCGGCAGGGGGTCTAACTTGATCGAAGAAGACCTTTCACATGAAGAAACCCGGCAGGTCGTTGACCTTATCATCAACAAGACAAAGGAAGCGCATGATAAGGGTAGGATGCTGGAGGTGCTTACGGTCGATAACCATGCCGACGGTCCTTATGTGTATATGCGGATGTTGAAGGAAAATCCCAAGAGGGCAGCGGAAATATATGAACTCCTCCAGATGAATGAGGGAAATAGTTCCGGAAAAGGGCTTGCGTGTATAAGCTGGGATGGTGAGGTTCATGCCGACCAGTTCTGGAGGCAGTATTCCTTTGGGAACATCAAGAAAAGAAAGTTTAGTGAGATATGGGAAGATACCTCCAACGAGCTAATGGCCCGGCTTAAGAATAAAAACCCTTACATCAAAGGCCGTTGCGCAAAGTGCAAATGGCTCAACATCTGTGGCGGGAATTTCAGGGCCAGGGCGGAAGCGGTTTATGGCGATATATGGGAACACGACCCCGCGTGTTACCTGACCGACGAAGAAATTGGAATCGAAACCAAGTCCCCCACGAAATCCAGACAGAAGGTAGGCGCTAAGTAAATTAACGTTCGGGAATTTTAGTCCCTCGTAGCATGCGTCTTGTGTAATGCAATTAATGGTGTACAACGAAGAGACGCATGTAATGCGTCTCTTCGTTTGTCCGTGCCAGTGAGGATACGAATACCAACGGATGTGAATGGCTGTAGCCCCGGAGGGGCGGCCTGTTTGTAGTAGTAGCAATGGAATTGAGACATACAGCTCCGTAGGAGCGACCTGATATATGGTGCCTCTGAACGGTGAAACAAACATTTCAAACAAGCCTCATTGTCGAGGTGCTTTCCCCCTCCATGTCTCTCAAGGATTTGAGAGAGAAGAAAAATCTCTACGAAAAATGTGGTGTTAAAGAATACATAATCATCAATCCCATCGAAGAATACGTGGAGAGATTTTTATTGAGTGAAGAGGGTGCTTATAGCAGGGGGGAGGTATTTGGTACTCAAGAAGCCTTGCCTTTGAAATCGCTTGAAGGAATTGAAATATATCTTTGGGATGTTTTTGAGGGGGCGAGGACGTGACGGGCTTTCTTTTCGGTATGTAGTTTAAATGGCTCGTCCGCAGCATCTGTGGGTAATAAGTAAGACATAGGGACGGTAAATAAATAACTTTTACAACATCAGACTAACGATTTTAGAATTTAATAGTTCCAATCACAGGGAAAAACAAATTCACCGCAGAGGACGCAGAGCGCGTGGAGAAAAAAGGCTCGTCAAAAAGAACTACAGATCAAACCGCCAATGAACGCTAATGGACGCTAATGGACGCTCATAAAGAAACCCATTCGCGTGTATTAGCGTGTATTAGCGGTTAACAGTTGTCGTTGTTTCTTGTAAATGTTATTATGTTACAGCCCCATAGTTAAGATCAACCTGAGCTTGGTAAAGTCATATTTGATGCGTAAGGACTTTCAGCATTTTGATGATTTTGCTTTAGCGGAGTCTGTCTACGATGAAAAGAAGCGCGACAATAACCAAGATAACCCGTCCTAAAGTTGGGGACGCCTGCCTCAGAAAAAGATTATTCCAGCAAATGGATGCCGGTAATAACTACCCCCTCACCTGGGTGGCAGGTCCGCCCGGCGCGGGCAAAACCACCCTGGTTGCAAGCTATCTTGATACCCACAAGATTCCCTGTCTGTGGTATCAGGTGGATGGCGTGGATGCGGATATCGCAACCTTTTTTTATTACATGGGTATGGCGGCAAAAAAAAGCGTTTCCCGGAAAGCGAAAGCCCCTGCCGGTGTTAACCCCCGAATACCTTTCAGACGTCCCCTCATTTCCCGCTGATATTTTGAAGAACTCTACGGCAACTTAAAACCGCCCTTTCGTATTATCTTTGACAATTACCAGGATGTGCCTGAAGAATCCGATTTCCACAGTATTATCAGCGCCGGTTTATCCATGATTCCTGAAGGGGTACACGTCATCGTGGTAAGCAGAAATGAGCCGTTGCCGGCGTTTTCGCGTTTAAGGGCAAATAACGGGATGCATTTTATCGGGTGGAATGAACTCCGGCTTACCTTTGAAGAGTCCAGGGAAATTGTACGGATGAAAGACCGGAAGTCAATCACCAATGAGATGGTTAACGAATTGCATAAAAAGGTGGATGGATGGGCTGCCGGACTGGTGCTCATGGTGGAGATCGCAAAGACAAGGCACACCGGGTACCCCGTCCTGAAGGAACTTACTCCTCATGAGATATTTGATTATTTTGCAAATGAGGCGTTAGGGAAGACGGATAAACAGACACAGGCCTTTTTATTAAAAACAGCCTTCCTGCCCAGGATGACGGCGCTCATGGCGGAAAAGCTTACCGGCTCCAACAATGCTGAGCAGGTACTCTCCGGCCTGAATAAGAACCACTATTTTACCACACAGTATGGTTATCACACGCAAGGCGCAAATAGGCCGCGGGGTACCTCACTGTAAGATTCGCCGTTTTCCGGGGCAAAGGAACAAAAAAAATCCCCCCAGGCCCTCCTGGCGTATCAGTACCACCCCCTTTTTCGTGAATTTCTTTTGTCGAGGGCTAAGAGTTTCTATAACACGAAAGAACTTTCGCAAATAAAGCGATACGCCGCCGAGGTGTTGCAATCGTCGGAAATGGTTGAAGACGCCGTTGCGCTCCTCATTGATGTAAGAGACTGGGATAACCTTGCAAAACTGATACTCGACCGGGCGACTGACATGACGGCTCAGGGAAGAAACAAGACCCTTGCGGAATGGCTTCTTAGCCTTCCGCGTGAAATGATGGAGAATACCCCTTGGCTCCTCTACTGGTTTGGGGCCTGTCGGTTACCGTTTAACCCTACGGAGAGCCGTCGTTGTTTTGACGCCGCCTTTCAACAGTTCCACGCCCAGGATGACCAAACAGGGATGTGGCTGTCATGGTCTTTTGTCGTGGATACCATTTTTTACGCGTGGGAAGACATATCTCCCCTCCATAAGTATGCCGAAATATTTCAGGATATTTACCGGAAAGAAATACCTTTTCCTTCCTTGAGCGTTGAATCCCGTGTTGTTTCGTGCAGGTTCATCATCATGGTAATGAGTGAGATGCATCACCCGGAGATTTCAGCATGGGCTGAGCGAGTGTTCACCCTTGTGCAGCAATCCCATGATGCGCATTTCCGTCTTCAGATTGGATATTATCTGGCTGTTTATTATCTCTGGACCGGCGATTTTACCAAGGGGCAGGTAGTTGCCGGCTTTCTCCAAAAGGACAGCCAGTCAGAGTCTGCATCGCCATTGCTGTCCCTTTTTGGGAGGGCTATAGTTTCCATGTATGCCTATCTTTCCGGTTCCATCGGACACAGTCTTCGCATCGTTTCCGACGGCTTAGAATTTGCCCAAAAAACCGGGGTGCATATCTGGGATAATCAACTCATCGCCCATGGAGGGTTACCCTCTTTAAGCGCGGGGGACGTCGGAACACTCTCTGACTTGATTGGGAAAATGGAGCTATCCCTGCCCACCACGAAAAAGATTGACGTTTCCTACTATTATTATCTGTCTTCAGGGATGTTTTTTCTGAAAGGAGATATGCCGTCTGCCACACGATATATCGAACTTGCCGTGAAGGCCGTCACAGAAATCGGCTCCCCATTTCCCATAGCGGTGTGCAATTTTTGGTGGGCGCAAATCCTCTTTGAACTTGGGAAGACTGCGCTGCTCAACATAGCCCGCCAGATTGGCCTGCAGTTGAAGAGCAAGAATCTTGAATTTCAGATATCCTGACATCGGGGAAATTATTTTGATACCAAATCGTATACCAAGCGCAAATTCGTACCCGGAAAAATGGTTTCCGTGCTGTTTAATTCACTGCATAAATGACGAAT
>JACVXV010000142.1 GCA_015661205.1 Candidatus Brocadiaceae bacterium | reverse complement strand
TATGCCATACGTGTTAAGTTAAGAAACTTATAATTACCACCAAACCTTTGTTTTTGCTAGCCCTGAAGGGGCGAAATAGCTTAGCCCAGGGCAACGTCCTGGGGTCACAGAAAAACCGACAAGCCCTGAAAGGGCGGAATACGGAATGAACCGTTATTTTGTACCCAATATCGCCCCTTCAGGGCTTGTTGTGCTAATAATGCTAAACCCAGGGCGCTGCCCTGGGCTGTCGTATTGCGCCCCTTTGGGGCTATGTTGCTAATACGGTTAGGCTGAGTTTGTCCACCCTTTCATTTCTTAACTTAACCGTATGGGGTGTAGGGGTGGGTTTCCTTACAGTACAGCTAACACACATCCTATAGTTACATTCACCCGCAAGCCTGCAAAAATAACTAAAGAATGTTCCAATACGATTGAACAACGGTATTCGACATCCGGATTATTCGGATGCCTTAACTACGTACCGGTGGATACTATTCGATTCTATGCCCACAATCATCACTTCGAAGGGTTTTGTGGTCTCCTTAGGGATATCGGGCAGCGAAAAATCTTCCTTTTTAATCAAAAGGTCACGGTCGTCGTATATTTCTAAGACAAATTTTGCAAAACGACAATTCTTTTCCGATTTATTGGCTATCTCACCGGTGAAAAGCACGTTGGTTCCGAAAAGGTTAAAACGGGTATTCTTTACGTAAAAGCCCTTTCCAATACTCTCAAAACCACCGGGAGGGGACGTCTTGGGAGGCGGCTCACCGCCGGGGACTTCCTTTTTGATGGTTTTCGAGACACCCCCGGAAGGGTTTTTCTCTAGTGAGTTCATACGCTTCTCAAGGGCTTCCACCCTGGTAACCAAGTTGGAAATAACGATTTCCAGCATGCTCAGTTTGTCGGATATGTCTTGCGCGTTCGATGTGCCGCCTAACGCGGTGGAAAGGAGTAAGCTAAAGCCAAAAAGTAATTTTTTCATAAAGAGTATTATCGTGAAAAATATTTGTAAAACGCCCTATACGGACGGGAAAGTAACGGTTTGCATAATATCATATAGTGAACAAATAAGGCAAGTGTAATCCATTGAATCCATTACGTAAAAACAACCTTAAATAACCTGAGAACTTGACAAGGTATAAGATAATTGTTAACATGACACCATTTACGTTATAAACTGGGCAGGATTGTAATAATACCAAAAATATACCTTCATGAAACAAATCTTAACCGTTCGATACGGTGTGCTAAAAAATACAGCCGATTTTATTGCCTCTTTCAATTCGCTGAAGAAAGGCGACCAGGTTATCGTTCGCTCTAACCGTGGTATTGAATTTGGCGAGGTTGTCATGCAAGTGAAAGAAATTGACGATAATTTCCCCGTGGAGAATATCGGGGAGGTTTTGCGAAAGGCAACCCCCGACGACAAGGAAAAATTGGGGAAAATCGACAACGAAATGGTGCCGGTAGAGTTTAAATTTTGCCAAAAAAAGATAAAAGAGCATAAGCTCCTAATGAAACTGGCCAGCGTTGAGCACCTGTATGGAACGAAAAAGATTATTTTTTACTATTTGGCCAACGGGCGTATCGATTTCAGAGAGTTGGTAAAAGACCTGGCAAAGGAATACCAGGCCCGCATAGAAATGAAACAGATCGGGGTGCGGGATGAGGCGAGGCTTTTAGCCGATTATGAACACTGCGGACGGGAATTGTGCTGCCGTTCATACCTCAAAAATCTTGAACCCGTCACGATGAAAATGGCAAAAAACCAGAAGGCCACCCTGGACCCATCCAAGATTTCGGGCAGGTGCGGACGGCTTATGTGCTGCTTACGATACGAGGATAAGGTCTACGAGGAACTGAAAAACAGTATGCCGAAAAAAGGTTCCGTTGTCAAAACGACAAAAGGAACAGGAGAGGTAGTTAATTACGACGTGTTACAACAACTGGTGGTTATTGAGGCGGAAAATGGGAATCGGCAGTCAGTGTCGGTGAGCGAGGTTATAGACAAAGTACGGGAACCGTTGCGGCAAAAGGGCTCCGCGTGTGAACATACCTGCGAAAAGGATTGTGACGGTGAGTAATCAATCTTTTTATCTGACGACGCCTATCTATTACGTTAACGACGTCCCGCATATCGGACATTCCTACACAACAATCGCCGCCGACGTGCTTGCCCGGTACATGAGGACAAAGGGACGGGACGTGTTTTTTCTGACCGGCACCGATGAACACGGGCAAAAAATCGAGAAGGCGGCGCTGGCGTCCGGCAGTACGCCGACGCAGTTTGTCGATACGGTGGTTGCGAAATTTAAAACGCTATGGACGGCGCTCCACGTTTCTAACGACGATTTTATACGAACAACCGACGAGCATCACTGCAGGCGCGTAAAAAAAATCTTCCAACGTATCTTTGAGAACGGAGACATCTACTTGGGGGAATACGAGGGCTGGTACTGTATCCCTTGTGAAAGCTTCTGGATTGAGTCGCAGCTTGACGAGAAAAAATGCCCTGAATGTAAAAGGGGTGTTGAAAAGGTCAGAGAAAAAAACTATTTCTTCAAGTTGTCAAAATACCGGGACGCACTGCTTGAGTTCTACGATAAACACCCCCATTTTATCCAACCCGAATCCCGAAGAAATGAACTGCTCCATAGAATTAAGTCACAGATAGACGATATCAGCGTAAGCCGTTCTGCGGTGGAGTGGGGCGTTCAGGTGCCCATGGATCCTGGGCATACCATCTACGTTTGGATTGATGCACTGCTGAACTACATAACGGCTTTAGGTTACGATGACGATATGCAACGGTTTGAGAGACATTGGCCTGCAAGCGTCCACATCATAGGCAAGGAGATATTGTGGTTTCACGGGGTTATCTGGCCTGCCATACTCATGTCTTTAAAAATAGCCTTACCGGACAAGATATTTGCGCACGGCTGGTGGACGATTGAAGGGCAAAAGATATCGAAATCACTCGGTAATGCAATAGACCCGACGACTATTATTCAATTGTACGGCGTCGATGCCTACCGGTTTTTCCTCCTCAGAGAAGTGCCTTTCGGCCTGGACGGTAATTTTTCCTATACCGCCCTGGTCCAGAGGATAAATTCCGACCTGGGCAACGACTTGGGCAATTTGCTGCAACGCACGCTGACGATGATTGAAAAATATTTTGCCGGCGTTATCCCACCCGTTGCCGATGCGGAAACGGTGCTTGGGGTGACGGCCAGGAAGATATACGAAAAAGTTGACCACGAGATGGGCAACCTCCAGTTCAGCAAGGCGCTTGAGGCTATCTGGGAGTACATAGGCAGCGCAAACAAATTTATTGAAGAAAAAAAGCCGTGGTCGCTCGCCAAAACAAGCGAAACAAGGCCGCAACTTGCAATGGTGTTGGGCTTACTGGCGATGGCTATCAGGGATATCTCCGTGTTGATTTATCCGTTTATGCCGACGACGTCCATTGAAATCCAATGGCAACTCGGCCTTCTGGAAAACAAGGAATCGCCCTGCCTGGAACTCCATCGGGGGTTTAAGGAAGGCACGGTAGTCCGCAAAGGCAAGTCGTTGTTCCCAAGAATAGAACTTTCTCAAACTCAATAGACGCCAAAATGCTATTTTGAAATTGTTAGCATGTGGGAGGTAGATATGACAAAAACGTGGAATAAGATAAAAGACGTTATCAAAAAAGATCCTCGTTACGGAATACAGGCGTATCAGTTCGTATTTGAAGCGCTCGATTATACGACGACGCAACTGGGGAAAAGCATGTTCAAAACGACCGACGTAGACCGCCACGTGACCGGAAAAGAGCTGATGGAGGGCATCAGGAAATTCGGATTAAATCAATTCGGGTATATGGCGCTCGTTGTGTTTGAACAATGGGGCGTTCGTGAGGACGTGGATTTCGGGAATATCGTTTTCAATCTCGTGGAAAGCGGTCTCATGGGAAAAACCGATACGGACACGAAAGAGGATTTTAAAAACAGCTACGACCTGAAACGGGTCTTTAACGATGAATTCAAGTTTGAAGGAAACTACGACATCCGCCTCTCGCTAAACGCATTGGGCATCAAAAAGTAGCTACCTTGCGCAGCGGAAACCGACGTTGTTATCCCTGCCTTCAGGGTAACTGCAACTTCTGTAGGCGCTTCTCAGTATGTAATGGTGGTTTACCCACGACCCGCCTCTGACAACGCGGAATTTTCCTTCTTCATACCAATCCTCGCACCACTCCCAGACGTTGCCTGCCATATCAAGGCACCCATAAGGGCTAGCGCCTTCCTTTCTGTCGCCGATTGGCGCCGGAGCGCCCGTGTGTGGGTACAGATTGAATACAGCCCTTGTGCTGTCCGGCTGGAAATTTCCCCAGGGGTACTCCCTGCCGTCAATGCCCCGTGCAGCCTTTTCCCACTCAATTTCCCTGGGAAGCCGCTTGCCGGCCCATTTTGTATATGCAACGGCGTCATTCCAACTGATGCCTACAACCGGCTGCAGAGGATTGCAAAACCGCTTATCGCTCCAATAAAGAGGTTCCTTCGCGCCAGTGGCATCCATAAACTTTTTGTACTGTCCATTGCTTATGGGAAATTTATCGATATAAAAAGATTCAACGGAAACAACCTTCCGCTCCTCGCCGATAATGCAATCACCGGCAGGGATAAGGATCATCTCGGAACCGTCTTTTTCATTAACAATACTTGTCGGGGATGTCGTCATAATGCTGCTTGTTCCATAAAATAAATGAGATTATTCGTTCTCGCGCCTACCGTTAAGGGTCAGTGGTATCCTGACTAAATCTCCTGCGTCTACACCATGCTTTGCAAACCAGCCCTCATTCATCTCCAGCGCGTATTTTACCTTTTCACGAGAGAAATGAGAATCCAGGCTGTAGGGTTTCATTGAGTCGATCTGCACAATCCTGCCATCGATCTTTATAAAGGCAATGGAAAGGGGTATCAACGTGTTTTTCATCCAAAAAGAAAGTATCTGCTCCTGGGGAAAAACAAATAACATACCCTCATCGCTGCCCAAAGCATCGCGGTTCATCAGGCCGGCCATCTGCTCTTCCTGAGTAATTGCCAGTTCTACGGACAAATCATGGCCGTCTACATCAATGAGTGCCGTTTTATTTCGTTTTGGCGCACCCTGGCAGACAACCGCCGTAGCGATGAGCAACATAAAAAAGAAACCGGCTATCCACCTTTTATTCATAACCCTTGCCTAATCGGTAACAGGTATGCCCACCACGGAGAACGCAGGAACTCATCGGGGATATGGAGAACTATTACCGAATTTTTAATTCAAAGCCGGAACGATTACGATAGATTTTCCTATTTTACCGCTTTTTCCACAACCATACATTGTACGAACACAAAAGCTAAAGTCAAACTATTTCTAAACTTGACGGATGTAACTGAAACGGATATAGTCTTTCTTATGCGATTGGATAAACTATCATTCAGCGTTTTTAACACAATAAACACGCACCAGCTTATTACGTCCGGCGATGCTATCATGGTAGGGGTATCGGGGGGGCCTGATTCCATAGCCCTGGTAAAGATACTTCACACTATTAATGTAGCCAAATGCCTTCGTCTCCGTTTCGTGGTAGCCCATCTTAACCATCAACTTCGTGGCAAGTCTGCCGAAGAAGACGCTCAATTTGTCCGGGATTTTGCCGCAGGGCTTTCCTTGTCCTGTATGGTAAAAGAGGTGGACGTCCGAAGAATTGCAGACCAAACCAAATGTTCCATTGAAGAGGCGGCGCGCACAGAGAGGTACCGGTTCTTTCTGGCGGCAGCACGGGAGCAGGGCGCGACCCTCATTGCCCTGGGACACACCGCCGACGACAACGCGGAGACCGTCCTTCACCGTATTGTCCGTGGCGCTGGCGCCGTTGGGCTTGGGGGGATACCCATAAAACGCCCGTTAGCTCCTGATTCCCCCATACAGCTTATCAGACCCCTCCTTTTTACGTGGCGAAAAGAAATTGTCCAATACCTGCAAAATGAACGATTAGGCTACAGGACAGACGAATCCAACTATGAAACGACATACCTTCGGAACAAAATCCGGCTCAATTTGATTCCGCTGCTGGAGGACCAATACAACCCTAATATCAAAAACACCCTTAACCAACTCAGCCGGATATTCAGTGAGAACAACGAATACCTGTCCTCCGAGGCAAAAAAAGCCTTAAAAAGTGCAACGATAAAAAGCGACGGAGAACGGCACGTCATTGACGCCCGTTTTCTCGGGAAGCAGCCTAAAATCATACAACACCGGGTAATTCAAGAGGTAATGAACAACCTGCACATC
The DNA here is from genome assembly GCA_015661205.1 of Candidatus Brocadiaceae bacterium. Taxonomy (GTDB): domain Bacteria; phylum Planctomycetota; class Brocadiia; order Brocadiales; family Brocadiaceae; genus JACVXV01. Next base: position 2,835 of record JACVXV010000142.1, on the reverse strand, counting down.
CCGCTCAAAGAAATCACCTATGAGCATTATACTACGATACTTGATGGAATAGCAAAGGCCGGAAGGATGTGCCGTTTCCAACTGCCCGGCAAACTTTGCATACAGTATGAGCGCCACCGGCTCCATTTCAGCAAAGAATCTCCCCTGAAGCCGGACATGCCGTTATTGGCTGAAATCCCTGTTCGCATCCCTGGGACAACGCTTATCGGCTCGCTGGGGCAATTGTCAGCGGAAATCCTGGAGATACAGGATATTTCACCGGACGTATTTAAAAAGGCAAAGACAAAATATGAAGAAATCCTCGACCTGGAAAGCATCACGCACCCGCTATCCATAAGGGGGCGCAAGAATGGGGACGTCATTTCTCCTTTGGGGGTGAACGGCCACAAAAAACTCAAGGAACTCTTCATTGACAAGAAAATTCCGGTGGAAGAACGTAACGCCATGCCCATTGTGGTAATGAATGGCCGCCCCGTCTGGGTTGTCGGGGTTTGTATCGACAACGGGGTAAAAGTTACCGCCGATACCAAAAAAATCTTAAAACTTACCTTCGTTCCTCTGTAGCGCAACCATAATAAAGCCAGAAAACTTAAATCAAGGTTTTTTTTACGATACATTGTGTATCTTACTCTAAGTGGCTGAATATTTACAAAGTGCCCCATGGGACACTTTGTCTCGCGGGCACTTTGTCTCATGGGGCACTTTTGAGGAAATACCGCCCTTCCCATTCCTCATTATCCAGCCTTGTAAAAAATATCGTACATAATCTACGCGATTTCTTGAGTACATCCCCGCACCAATTCATCCAACCAGCAAGTCCTTTTTGAATCGGGTGTGTGATAGCTGTTAACTGGTTACATTTTGGTTGGTTATGAGCATAACTACCATGCGGATAAACCGTTTTCTACAAAAACTCCCACTACTAAAGCACTTGCACTAACTACACCTATTCTGCAATGCAAAGACGGTATTTTCTACAAATGATGGGATTGTTCTTACCTTGGCACTCCATTTGTGTGTAGAAGTGTACAGGCACACACACCCGATTGGGTAATAGCAACACCTTCGTTCTTATCCGGTAATTTGAATTGGTAGCGGTACGTTTTTTTATACATCTTTAGGGGAGGTAGAAAGTGCAGAAGACCGGTTTTGTAAGAAGTATTTGTATTGCGGTTGTTTTTCTTTTCTGTGGTTTCGTTTCTGTTAATGGCGCCGACTATGATTGGAATAAAATAATTCCCATAAAAACGCCATCCGCTGAAAAGAATAATGGAAAACTTGTACTGTTCGATGTTACCCATTTTTCAACGTCCGGTATGTCTGATTGGGTTATTGATGGGGGATTTTCAGATTTTGCCGACGCCCTGGCAGCCGAAGGCTATACCGTCAAAGAGTTCCGTGGCGTGGATAAAAATGGCGATGGCATATTTCTTTTTTTTGACGACAGGAAACCTGAAAACGTAGCCCGCAACGAGTGGGTTATTACTTACGACGCCATAAAAGACGCCGACGTCTTTGTGCTTGCAGAATCAAACAGACCATTCCGGCAGGATGAGTATGCCGCTCTGAAGAAATTTGTAGATGCCGGAAAGGGGATTTATTTCATTGCCGATCATTACAACGCTGACAGAAATAAGAATAGCTGGGATTCTACGGAGACCTTTAATGGTTACAATCGTTCTACTGACAGTAGATTCAATATAGGCGGCGCGTATGGAGACATGCGAAATCCCCAGGACGCCAAAAAAGGCTGGCTGGCCGAGACGTTTGGCTTACGATTCCGGTTTAATGCTATTGATTGGAAATCCGGGGCGTCTGATATAACGCCAGAGTCTGTGTCGGAGGGTATAACAAAGGGCGTGGGTCCCGTGTTAATTGCCGCGGGAAGCACACTCGCCATTGTCGATGGAAATAAGGCGAAAGGAATCGTGTATTTATCAGACAAGGACGCGGCGATAAGCTGGCCAAGCGCCGTGGAAGGTAACACAAAAGGCGTGTATTTTAAGGGGAAAAAAGAGGGACCTTTTGTTGCAATTTCAAAACCAAGCAAGGGTAAGGCGGTATTTATAGGAGATTCTTCACCCATTGAGGATACAACGCCGAGATACAAAAAAGAGGAAGGCGGTGCAAAAGACGGACTCCATAGTGGTTGGACCAGCAAGGGCAACGCTGCCCGTTTGTCCATCAATGTCGTAAACTGGCTGGCCAAGGTAGAGGATTACGTCGGCTTTAATAATGCAAATCATCAAAAGGGTATCGAAACGCCAGAACCGATGGTTACTGTGGAAAAAAATCACCCAACAAACAAGCCTGACCCATGGAAAGCGCCAACGATTGACCCCTGGAACACCACCACCTTTAAGCCGGGGTCGTATGGAGCGCCTCAACCATCCGGTTCGGTAATTATACCCACAGAGGATATATCGTTTGGCGTCATACCTGAATATCTCTATGAAAAACAACCATTTGCCGTTGCCGTTAAATCGGGACCAAACAGCGCACCGCAGCTAGGTTTGTACATCGGCGATGGGGAACAGGTTGGGCAAATACTCAAAAGCGATGGGAAGTGGTCTGCGGTTGGTTATGCAGACTTACCAAAGGATACTTACAGCATTGCCACGGCGATGGTGGAAAAAGTAGCGGGAAACATAACGGTCAAGGCAAAACTCAAGAACGGTAAGTTTGCCAAGAAGACCGTTTCGGGGTTGTCGGGCGGGTTTGGATTTAGGTTCTACCGGAATTAGGGTGCTAAAAGAAGCAGGACAAATTAAAATAGCCGTATGAAAGATACAACATTATATGACGAGCTATTAGGATTGAAGCATCCGTGGTATG
>JACVXV010000141.1 GCA_015661205.1 Candidatus Brocadiaceae bacterium | reverse complement strand
ACTTCGCTCGTAAAAACATGAAAACATTTTCTCAGTTTTTATTGGACTCGTCAAGAGGGTAGGTCGGCACTACAGGGCTTTTTGAAAATCCACCCCAGTTAAATCAAGGGTTTCAAGGCGTTGAATGCCTAAAAATGACCGTTTTTTGGCGCGAATTGCGAAAGTCGGGTTAGTTTTGATTTGAAAATTCCAATTCACAGTGAACCAGCACAGGTTAATTTGACGCAATTTACAGGTGCAGGTACCATAATTGACTATACAAGACATCCGCGGAAAGTAAGATTAAAGTAAAATAAGAATAGACAGCTTTCGGAGGGTAACATGGCAAGTAAGACGAAGATAGAGGTACCACAGGAAGGGGTTGCAGAGTTCTGCCGAAATCATCATATCCGCAAACTTTCTTTCTTTGGGTCAGCCATAAGCGATCACTTTACACAGGACAGCGATGTTGATGTACTTGTTGAGTTTGAGCAGGGCCAAGTGGTAGGTCTGCTGCGTCTTGCCGCAATGGAAATTGAGTTCTCGGAAATTTTAGGGCGTAAAGTGGATATGAGAACACCTGCCGATTTGAGCCGGTACTTCAGAGATGAGGTACTTTCCATCGCTGAGGTTCAGTATGCAGAAGGATAATATTATCAGATTAAAGCACTTGCTTGAAGCGGCAAGAGAGGCTTTATTCTTTTCAGAAAATAAAACAAAAAGTGATCTTTATTCAGACCGTATGCTTGCCCTCTCCTACAAAAGATTTCCGTAGTAAGCACAATAAAATCCCATGGGCAAGCATTGTGGCAATGCTTATACATGTGTATTTTGACATAGACCGCGACCGCGTTTGGGATACGATTACGGATGATCTTCCACCACTGATTGCATTAATAGAAAGTGCAATCTATCTTGAAACAGAAAAATAGATGAATAAAAAAAAGCCTTCAGCAACAAGCCGGATGGAAGCCTGAGCTACAGAATTCCCATCCTGGGAGGAATGCAGGGGTGGGTTGTCCTATCGCGTTGCCATTGCACACCATCTAATCATACTAACCGGCAAACCCGCGTAAATACCCCTCAATCATTCAACCCCTTTGCCACAGGCCTGGCCGCCTGTGTAATCCAGTCGCTCCATGACCCCGCGTACATGCGGGGCATCCCCATACCGGCGTGCGAAAAGGCAAGGACGTTGTGGGCGGCCGTCACACCGGAGCCACAGTAAAAAACCACGTGATCGGCAGGCGTATTCCCCGTTATTTTTTGAAAACGGCCTTTTAACTCACCCGGAGATTTTAGAACCCCTTCGGGAGTGACGTTGTCCATAAAAGGCGCGGAAATTGCGCCGGGGATGTGGCCTGCCACGGGATCAATTGTCTCATTTTCACCCCGGTAGCGGTCCGGCGACCGGGAATCCAGCAAGAGGTAGCCGGGTTTGTTGAGCGCCGCCTGCACCTCTTCGGCAGTAGAGACCATGCCTGGGTTGAATTTGGGGGTGAAGACCCGTTTTTCACGCGACGCAACACCATTTGCGCAAGGGTATCCCGCATCCACCCAACACTTAAAACCGCCGTCCAGCACGGCGACCGCCTCATGCCCTGCCCACCGAAGCAACCACCACAGCCTCGCTGCGGCCATGGAACCGGAGAGGCCGTCGTAAACTATGACCTGTGTGTTGGCGTCAATCCCCCATTGTGAGAACCTTTGGGCGAGCGTTTGCGCGTCCGGCAAGGGGTGCCGTCCCGTTTTTCCCGGAATGGCGCGGCCTGACAAATCGTCGTTCAGGTGCGCATAGACGGCCCCCGGTATGTGCGACCTTTGATAATCAAGCGCCCCGCGACCTGCGTCATTCAGCGTAAAGCGGCAGTCGATGAACACCCAGTCCCGGTTATTGAGATAAGAAAACGCTTCCTTGCAACGGATGAGGGTTGTGTATCGCATATAAAAAAACTCCTTATTTCCATGAATTGAGAAACCATTGGAACAAAAAGAGAGAGTGGTTCTTTGGTTGCGGCTTTGCCGCGCCAGGTAATCAGTATAAAAGGTTGAAATGTTTTGTCAATCATTTTTCCCCTCTATCAAGAATTGACAATTCCCCTGAATAAGAAATTTTGTTATGACTGGCGGGGACGCTTGTCCTACTAAAGAAAAACGGCAAAATAGTATTGACAAGAGACTGTACATAAGTTAGTTTGCCTATGGTAACGGTTCTTTAGCGTTCACACGCGGGAATACAACGTTGTGTTTCTACGCATGGGACTACCGCATTAGGGATATTTGCGTCCCGTTGTAGGAGCCTGGAAGGTGGGCAACGCCCACCCGACATAAAGGAAAAAGCATGAAGGACAAAAAAGAAATCACCGTCTTTATCGCCTCTCCCGGCGACGTGACAGAGGAACGAAACATTGTTCGTAGCGTCTGTGAAGGGTTGAACAAAAGCGCGCTTCTCAAACCATACAACCTTCTACTTCAAGCCACAGGCTGGGAAGACGCCTTTCCTTCACCCGGTCGCCCCCAGGAAATCATAAACCGCCTCGTTAAAGAATGCGACCTCTTCATCTGCATATTCCACAAAAGATTCGGCTCCCCGACGGGAAAAGAAGCATCGGGGACGTTAGAAGAATTCCTCCTCGCCTATGACGACTGGAAGACATTGCAGAAGCCCCATATCATGTTCTATTTCAAGGAAGCGTCGATCCGCTCTAAGAAGGAGCGGGAAGACCCTCAACTTGCAAAAGTCCTGGATTTTAAAGACACGATAGAAACGGAAAAATTGCTGCTATATCATGAATTCTCCACAATCGAACAATTCAAGGAGAACATAAAAGATCACCTGGAAGGCTGGATTTCTGAACATGCAAAGTGGTTAGGGGCTGTAGGCGGTAAAATCCTAGAGACTCTTAAGGGTGACAAGATATTTAGCCGTTATCTGAAATCCGCTGCAACGGAACACCGCCACCTTTCCACAAAAGGGTTTGAAACCAATTTGCGAATGCCCATTGAGCTTGATCGGGTATACGTAAACATGAGGGCGTACCTGCATCCGCGGGATTTCGATCTTACCCTCAAGGGCAGAAAGGATATGGAAGAGCGTCACCACAGGGAAGAACTCTCCTCCCTGGACATAAAGGTGGCATTTAAGGTCTCTGACAAGCATCGCGTAAAGGTTATGGTGATCCTCGGCGATCCGGGATCGGGCAAGACGACCCTCCTGAAATACATCCTTGTTTCACTGGCAGACGGAAGGGGGGAAGAAATACTTGGCGTCGAAGATATGCCCATCCCATTCTTTGCCCCTTTACGTGAGCTGAAAGACCCCGATGGCGAGGAGTTTTCTCATTTTATTACAAGGATATGCAAACTTGAAGAATGTAGCGTCTCGGTTGACTCCTTCCAGTCGCTTCTCAATGACGGGCGGGGGATCGTCCTCCTTGACGGCCTTGACGAGGTTGCGAATGAGGACGCGCGGATAAAGACCTGTAAGTGGATTGATACGGCAAGGAAACGGTATGCGAGTACAAGGTTTATTATTACGTCCCGGTACGCCGGTTATCTGGGCAAGAGCAGGCTGGAAGGCGGAGTCCTTGAGCTTTCCTTACAGCCCTTTACCCAGGGCGAGGTAAGGGAATTTCTTGTCAAATGGTTTGAATTGGTGGAGGTCGCCCTCCATCCCGTAGATGACGAGGCAATGCGACGGAAGAAGGGCAGAGACTCCGCCCTGGCGTTGGTGGAAAGGATACGGAAGTCGCCCCACATAGAGCGGCTGGCGGTAAATCCCCTCCTCTTGCAGATCATTGCCCTTGTCCACAGGGATCGCGGGACGCTGCCCCAGCGGCGGGTGGAACTCTATGAGGAGTGTACCAACATCCTCCTTGAAAAGTGGGACATGGCAAAGGGGCTTGACGTGCTGATCACGGCGCGCGAGGCGCGGCAGATATTGCAGCCGCTTGCCTTGTGGCTGCATGAGGTGGACGAGAGGCGATCGGCCTCTATGGAAGACATTAAAAAGGTAATCAAGGAACCCCTTGAGTGCATCGGGAAATCGGACATAGACCCGGAGAAACTCCTAAGCAATATCCGGGATAGAAGCGGCATATTCATGGGATACAGCGAGACGGAATACGGGTTTACCCACCATAGCTTCCAGGAATACCTTGCCGCTGAACAGGCCAGGAATAAGGGGCTGATTGAGTTGCTCATTAAAAACTACGGAAGCAAGTGGTGGCGGGAGGTGATACTCCTCTGCCTGGGGCTTAATAACCCTTCCATAATTGAGGGATTTATGGAGCAACTTATTCCCACGGAAGGCTTCAAGAGCGAGATATGCCTGGTGGAAGATGCGATTCGTGACTCTATCGTAAAACCATCCGCCCCGTTTATCAAGGCAATTGAAAACCTGGAGTTGTCAACTGAGGCTAGGAATAATGCTATACGGATATTAAAGGAGATTGGTGGAGACAGGGCCATACATGCCTTGAAAGAGGCCGTAAAAAACAAAGACCAGGAGCTTGCCATGATGGTATCTACGGGGGCAACGTCAATTTGCGGGGGCGTGTGGTTGAAGAAATCGGTTTCGGGAGGAATTCCTGAGAGGATTACAAACCCTGTGGATGGGTCAGAGATGGTACTTATCCCCGCCGGGACATTCCTTTACGGTAGCCGTGAAGATGACCCGGTGGCAAGTAGCGATGAAAAACCACAGCGGGTTATTGGCCTCCCCGCATTTTATATGGATGTCTTTCCCGTTACCAATGAGCAATTTTGCGCATTTTTAAATGCCACAAGGCCAAGTAAGAAAAAACTGGCGCGCTGGATTGATTTAAAAGGTAGCTTTGCACACCAAAGATGTCGGATTAAAAAGGGAACCAATGCCTATAACGTTGAGAAGGGCTATGAAAAACACCCTGCTATTTACGTAAGCTGGCAGGGCGCAAACGAATATACAAAATGGGCAGGGAAGAGACTTCCTACGGAGTTAGAGTGGGAAAAGGCAGCCAGGGGACCAGATGGACGTAAGTATCCGTGGGGTAACACATTTAACCCATTGTTTTGTAACTCGCGGGAATCCTCTATAAGAGGAATAACGGAGGTAGGCGAATTTCCTGAAGGAAAGAGTTATTACGGTTGCCTTGATATGGGAGGGAATGTATTTGAGTGGACAGATAGCTGGTATGGCAAAGAAAATAAATTTCGTGTTGTGCGCGGCGGTTCGTGGTTCGATGTGGGTGATTACTGCCGTTGCGCTAGCCGCGGCAGGGACGACCCGCTCGAGGGGTCCTGCGGCCTCGGTTTTCGTTGCGCCAGGACTCTTTAAACTTTGGCGCTTTTACCCTTTTTCCTTTTTACCGCCGGATGGAATCAATAAACGTTTCATCGTTCACCACGGTTACCCTGCACAGCAAAAAGCTTTCATTTTTCGAGAAATCCAGGTTGAATCCGCCTTTATTCGCAGGTTGGCGTAACGAATACCTGAAGCGTTTTGCTAGTAGCGCAGGCATCTTGCCTGCTGTTTTTTGCGGTCTATCAATCGTAATACAAGTATCCTCCCGATTATTTTCAGCTACGCCTTTTTCGGCAGGCTGGAAGCCGGCGCTACCTGACTTTGTAACCGCGGCTTAATGGCCTATGTATGGTGCGCATTGCCTGCCGTCACTAAAAAAACGCAGAAAAGTCGTGCGCGTAATTAAGGAAAATGACCTATTAAAGGTGGATACGGTGATGAAAGACAATCGCCTTAATCCACCCGACCAGCACCACCCGACCTACAACTTTTCATCGCCTTCTTAGAAAGCTCCTTAACGGTCATGTCTTCCCATAGGTACTTTCGCCACTTGGTATAATCAGCGCCTTCCCGATTAACAATGACCAAGAATCTTTCGGCCTCTACTGGATTGAGCTTACTGAAAATTGCTTTAAATCCTTCGTGTCGTATTACACTGTCGGCTCTCATTTTTTATACTCCTCATACTCGATAAATTCAATGGGGTTGAGTAGGTTTATTTCCTGTATTAGCTTTTTCTTCCTGACAATGCCTTTGTCGGTTGTAATAAAGTGTTTTGCTTTCGCTTCGACCGCACAAGAGATATGCAAAGAGTCTTTAATTCCGAGACCGATACGATGAAACCTCTCCGCTCGGTCCACAATCTCATCACTTTCCGCTATCGTGCAGATAGATATTTTTTTCCATTTCGATATTGCATCTCTCACATCGGCATCAGGGTTTGCACTATTCTCAAAATCCAGCACATATGACCATACAATATCAATCTTGCGTATACGTACCAAATCTTGAATGAACAGTTTGGCCTCGGTCTCCAGATAGGTATATCGTGAAGATTGATCGTCAAAAGGTCTATTGAAACAGCAGAGGTCCATGTAGGCTAGAATCTTTTTCATTGAAACAGATTTGTGTGATATTCATTTTAGACCGGAGGTTGCAGGCGCACACGAGCTTGCCAATCGATGATAGGTAATACTTTTTCACATCATTTTGCCAGTTTAGCAAAAACAAGGAAATTTACAAGCCTTTTTATTTTATCCGTGGGTATGGTGGATGAAGCAAAGCGTATCCACCAAAAACAATAACACTGCAAAGCCACAGGGAAACACGTATGTGTCTGTGCAACGCACAAATCCGAAATCCGAAATCCGAAACCCGAAACCCAACTGATTATTTATGAACTGCTGAGTTTGCTTCCCCTAACCGGACGCTTCATTTTTTAGGATTTTTTCAATTTGTAAAGCAATTCCAGGCAGATCCGCCTTGATAACATTCCAAACGATATCAAAGTTAACGCCAAAATAGTGATGGATGAGTTTGTCTCTTAAACCAGCCATCTCTTCCCAGGGTATATGAGAATAATTGTCTGTGATATTATCTGATATGTTCTTCGCTGCTTCACCAATGATTTCAAGATTACGGATCACCGCATCCTGTGTTTTTGTGTCTTGCAAAAACCCTTCATACGTTAACTGTTCCGTATAAGTACCTATCCGTTGCGCAGCTACAATTATATCCAGAAGAAAATCACTGTCCCTTCTTTCAGACATAGACGATACCTTTTTCAATATCACCGGAAACCTTTTTAATTCTTATCTTTTTTATTCCAACAGGGGTCAGAATATCAATGTTTTTTCCCAGTAGTTCTTCCAAATGATTTGCAAGCGCTACAAACTTAAGGCCTATGGGCCTTTCAAATTCTATGAGCAAGTCAACGTCGCTGTCTTCTCTTTGTACCCCTTTTGCATAAGAACCAAACAGTCCTATTTTTTTTACTCCATACGTTAAGGATAAATAGGGAAGGTTGTTTCTTAATCTACTGACAGCTTCTTCTTTTGTTAACACGTTTTCCCCCTCAAACAGAAACTAAAAAGGCCGTGGTTCTTTCCATGAATATATCATACGGGATGGGAAATGGGAATGGAATTTTGGCCTTCTTTGTTTATCAATCCGCAGCGTACCCAAAAGGAATGCATGGAAGGGGTTGTTTGCCGCTCAGGCCACAGAGCAAAAGGGTGAACGTTAATTGGGTGGAAACACGTATGTGTCTGTGCAACGCACAAATACGAAACTCGAAACCCGAAACCCGAAACTGTTTTTACAAAGTTCCTCGTATCGCTTCTGCAATGGAGATGAGTTGGTCTATGTTTAGGGCTTCGCCGCGAATGCGGTCGTCCAGTTGCATGTCTTTTAGGGCTGTTTTTACGCGCTCTTTTGCGGCGTTTGGGAGCGCTAATTGTTGGAGGCTGTTCAGTAAGGTCTTGCGGCGGGAGGTGAATATGGCGCTGACGACCTTTACGAAAAAGGGGTAGTCCGTTATCCTGCCGGCATATTTTTCTTTGTTTACCGTTATCCTGACGATGGCGGAATAGACGTCCGGTTTCGGCCAGAACACTTGCGGGGACAAGGTTTTCACCACCTCAACCTCTGAAAACAACTGGGTGATGATGGACAAAATGCCGTATTCCCGCGTCCCGGGGCTTGCCGCCATGCGGTCTGTGATTTCCTTCTGAAGCATGAGTACCATAAGTTTGATCGGCAGGGCGCTCTCCAGGAGGGTGATGATCACCGGCGTGCTGATGTTGTAAGGGAGGTTGGAAACGACTTTCAGCCGGGCATTGTCGTGCTTTTTAAGGCAATCGGCCACCTGGGAGAGGACGTCGGGGTTGAATGCGTGTTTTGTCTTAAGCACGTCCGCATGGATGAGTGTCACGTTTTTGTAGAGTTTTAAGATGTCAGTGGACAGTTCAAACAATTTCTTATCCACTTCAACGGTAATAACGTGGAGAGACCTTTCCGCCAACAGTCTGGTCAGTCCGCCGGAGCCGGTGCCGATCTCCAGCACGATATCGTTTTCGGTGAGTTGGGCAATCTCCGGGATGGTTATGAGGTTGTTATGGTCGATGAGAAAATTCTGGCCAAACCGCTTGTTGGGGACGATGCCCCGAATCTTGAAAAGTTGCTTTAGTATGGAAGGTGAGTGTTGTGGGATCGTGGTTTCCTGGTTTGTCATAGCTCTTTATCCGGTTGAAACGAATAACCTGGCGCAAGGTTAAGGTGATAAAAAATAAAACGGCGGTTTACCGCAGAGGACGCAGAGAACGCGAAGAAGCAACGACAACTTTTAACCACTAATACACGCTAATGCACGCGAATGGGTTTCTTTATCAGCGTTCATTTGCGTTCATTGGCGGTTTGATCTGTAGTTCTTTCTGACGAACCTTTTTTCTCCGCGCCCTCTGCGGTAAATTTATTTTTCCCTGTGATTGGAACTATAAAATTCTCAAATCGTTAGACTGAAGTTGTAAAAGGTATTTATTTGCCGTCCCTAAATTTTACTCATTACCCGCAGATTCTGCGGACGAGCCAAAACACATTATTCGTTGTTACCCGCGCCTCCGGATGAAGACGTGTATCTCTCCATCCGCTTCCTCAATGGAAAGCAGCTCGTTTCCGGTGGTGTTGCACCAGGAGGCAATGTCTTTTTTGATGCCCTCATCCGTGGCAATTATCTCAAGCACCTTACCCACTTCGACGTCTTTGATCTTCGACGCCGTTTTAAAAATGGGCATGGGACACATAAGGCCATAACAATCCAGGGTTTCGTCTGATTTCATAAGTTATCTCTACATGGTGGTAGGTGAAGTAGGCTCGTCCGCAGAATCTGTGGGTAAGTATTGGCTCCGGCAAATTACCAAGTGTATGATACAAGGCTGTTTGCAGGCAATCCAGTGATTTATAACCAT
>JACVXV010000016.1 GCA_015661205.1 Candidatus Brocadiaceae bacterium | reverse complement strand
ATATTTTCTCAATAAAAACATCTTACACCTTTTGGGAAGGCAATACACCTTTTCTCTTCCTAAGTCTTACTTGTTACCCACAGATTCTGCGGACGAGCCTTAAATACTCGCAATCAAATATATGCGATATGCAATTTAAAAGTCAACATGAAAACGCAAAAACCAGGCCTTCTGTCATAATGACAGACGTTGTTCGGGGTGGGTTTTTTATCCTGTCACAATGACATATCTGGTGGCTATCTGCACCGCAACGCCTTATCTATAAGTAATTGTAACACCTTGCATTAGTCCTTGTTATGTTGTTTTTTATTGTCGTCTCCATTTTGCGGCATTGCTTTTGCTCTCTCTAGCGAACTGTGTATATTTTGTTATTTATTTTAGCTTTCAGTAAAAGATTTAGTATGTTGAAAGGAGGTATTCAATGGCGAAGCAACTAGCCTTCAGTGGAGAGGCAAGGGCCGCTATTGCTCGAGGCGTTTCGAAACTAGCCAGGGCTGTCAAAGTCACCTTGGGCCCAAGGGGGAGAAATGCCGTACTGGATAAGGGGTATGGAAGTCCTACGGTAACCAAGGATGGCGTGTCGGTTGCAGAGGAAATCGAATTAATCGATCCCTATGAAAATACCGGGGCAAGGTTAGTGCGCGAGGCGGCATCTAAGACCAGCGATATAGCAGGAGACGGCACAACCACGGCCACCGTTCTTACCGAGGCGATATTCCTTGAAGGGCTGAAGCACGTGACGTCGGGCGCGGATCCTATGGCGCTCAACAGGGGCATGCGCAAGGCTCAGGAAAAGGTGGTAGAGAAGCTGAAAGAGATGAGCAAGAAGATCAAGAACCAGGCCGAGATTGCCAGCGTCGGTTCGATTGCGGCAAACAATGATTCCACCATCGGAAAGATGATTGCCGATGCGATGGAAAAGGTCGGCAAGGATGGCGTTATTACCGTTGAAGAAGGAAAAGGTCTGGATACCAGCGTTGAGGTGGTTGAAGGTATGCAGTTTGACCGCGGTTATTTATCGCCGCACTTCGTCACCAACGCCGATACGATGGAAGTGGAATTTAAAGACCCTTACATCTTGATTTTTGAGGATAAAATATCTTCCATCAAGGGACTGGTTCCCATTCTGGAAAAGATTGCAAAGACGGGAAAATCGCTCCTGATAATCGCGGAAGACGTTGAGGGTGAGGCCTTGGCCACGCTCGTTGTCAACAAGCTACGGGGAACCATCAGTTGCGCGGCAGTTAAGGCGCCTGGGTATGGCGATCGCAGAAAGGCAATGCTTGACGATATCGCTGTGCTTACCGCCGGCAAGGCCGTATTCAAGGACCTGGGTATTCAATTGGAAAATGTTGAACTCCAGGAACTGGGACGCGCCAAGAAGGTTACCATAGACGCCGATAACACGACGATCGTTCAGGGCGCAGGCGGCTCCGACGCCATCAGCGGGCGTATCAAGCAGATCCGCAACGAGATGGAGATTACCACGTCGGACTATGACAAGGAAAAGCTACAAGAACGGCTCGCAAAACTCGCCGGAGGCGTTGCCCAGATATTTGTCGGGGCGGCTACGGAAAGCGAGATGAAGGAAAAGAAGGCGCGCGTTGAAGACGCGTTGCACGCCACGAGGGCTGCGATAGAGGAAGGTATTTTGCCCGGCGGCGGTGTTGCCCTGTTAAGAGCTGCGGAATCGCTGAACGACCTTAAATTAAAGGGCGACGAGGCGATGGGGGCAGAGATTGTTAAGAACGCCCTGTCTGCGCCTGCAAAGCAAATATTTAAGAACGCAGGGCTTGAAGGCTCGGTGGTTGTTCGGAAGATACTGGAATCCAAGGACAAGGCATTCGGCTACGACGCTGAAAAGGAAGTCTATTGCAACCTGATCGATGCGGGCGTTATTGACCCAACGAAGGTGGCAAGGAGCGCATTGCAGAATGCGATTAGCATTGCAGGGGTTCTCTTGACAACGGAATGCATCATTACCGATATCCCAAAGAAAGAAGATGACTCAATGCCCGGCGGTGGTGGTGGCATGGGCGGCATGGGCGGTATGGGTGGCATGGGCGGAATGGGTGGTATGGGCGGCATGGGCATGTAGTCCCTTGAGGTTTGGCGACGGACGGGAATGGGCGTTCAAACGCTCATTACACCGGATGGTTGCCAGGCTTTAGTGATAAACCCCTTCCTTTGTGAAGGATGATTGCATTTGATTACAATTCCAAACGTATTTCATTAATTAACATTTTGTATTATTTGTTTATATGGAGGTAAATAAAGCTATATGGCAAACTTGAAACCATTAGATGATAGGGTTGTCATTGAACCTATGGTGGCTGAAGAAAAGACACAGGGCGGCATACACCTCCCTGACACCGCAAAGGAAAAGCCCATGAAGGGGAAGATTATCGCCGTTGGTGAAGGGAAGCTGTTGGAAAGCGGCAAGAGGGCAGAACTATTGGTAAAGAAGGGCGACAAGGTACTTTACGGAAAGTATGCGGGAACCGAGGTTACTGTCGATGGAAAAGATCTCTTGGTGATGAGAGAGAGCGATATTTTGGCCAAGATTGAGTAAAAAAATCAGACATTAGGTTTTGATTAACATTATTTTGGAGGTTGTACAATGGCGGCAAAGCAACTCGTTTATGATGAAGATGCCAGAAAGTTGCTCCAAAAAGGGATTAAGCAGCTCGCTGATACTGTCCGTGTAACGATGGGCCCTACGGGAAGAAACGTGATTCTTGAAAAGGGCTTCGGCTCTCCTTCGGTTACCAAAGACGGCGTCACCGTAGCAAAAGAAATCGAACTGAAAAATCCCTTTGAAAACATGGGGGCAAAGATGGTTTGTGAGGTAGCGTCAAAGACCAGCGACGTCGCCGGCGACGGCACTACTACGGCCACGATTTTTGCAGAGGCAATCTTTAATGAAGGTTTGAAAAACGTAACGGCCGGCGCAAATCCGATGGCAGTTAAAAGAGGGATCGACAGGGCCGTGGAAATCGTTGTTGCGGAGATTAAAAAACTCAGCAAACCTGTAAAGGGCCGGGCAGAAATTGCCCAGGTAGGCACTATCTCAGCCAATAACGACTCCTCGATCGGTAATTTGTTGGCCGACGCGATGGAGAAGGTTGGCAAGGATGGGGTAATTACGGTAGAAGAGGCAAAGGGTATCGATACGACCTTAACGGTTGTAGAGGGTATGCAGTTTGACAAGGGATACCTCTCCCCGTATTTCATCACCGACGCGCAGAATATGCAGGTGAACCTGGAAGACGCGTACATCCTGATTCACGAAAAGAAGATATCGAGCATGAAGGAACTCCTTCCGCTCCTGGAAAAAATCGCAGCGAGCGGGAAGCCTTTCCTGATCCTCTCGGAAGACGTGGATGGGGAGGCGTTGGCAACGCTGGTTGTTAATAAACTTCGCGGTGTGCTGAGTTGTGTGGCAGTAAAGGCCCCCGGCTTCGGCGACCGTAGAAAGGCGATGTTGGAAGACATTGCCATATTAACAAGGGGACGCGCTATTACCGAAGACCTGGGATTGAAGCTGGAAAACATCGGCATTGAGGACCTCGGACGCGCAAAGCAAATCCTCATCGATAAGGATAACACAACGATCATCCAGGGCGCTGGAAAGAAGGTTGATATCCAGGCAAGGATTGCCCAACTCAAGAATCAAATCGAGCAGACAACCTCTAGTTACGA
Organism: Candidatus Brocadiaceae bacterium; assembly: GCA_015661205.1. Classification (GTDB taxonomy): domain Bacteria; phylum Planctomycetota; class Brocadiia; order Brocadiales; family Brocadiaceae; genus JACVXV01. The sequence continues at coordinate 50,857 of JACVXV010000016.1, read as the reverse complement.
CAAGGAAAAGCTCAGCGAGCGGCTTGCGAAATTGGCGGGCGGCGTAGCTGTTATCCGCGTTGGCGCGGCTACCGAAGCGGAGATGAACGAGAAGAAGGCGCGCGTTGAGGACGCATTACACGCGACCCGCGCAGCCGTAGAAGAGGGCATCGTTCCCGGCGGTGGCGTTGTATTTATCAGAACGATTAAGGCGCTTGAAGAGCCACGCAAAAAGGCGAAAGGTGATGAAAAGGTTGGCGTGGACATCATTGCCAAGATACTTGAGGCCCCTTTACGTCAAATCGCCTCAAACACGGGCGCTGACGGCTCCGTCATCGTTGAAGAAGTGAAAGAGCTGGCAACCAATATGGGTTACGACGCCAATTCCGGTAACTTCGTGGACATGTTGGCGGCGGGGATTATAGATCCGGCAAAGGTATCACGGGTTGCCTTGCAGAACGCGGCAAGCGTTGCAGGTCTCTTGTTGACCACGGAAACGATGATCACCGAGTACAAGAAAGATGAAGACGAACGGGATATAGAAGGTAGCATCCACTAGGTTAGGATATGCTTTCAAATTCAAGGGTTACAAAAAATAAAAAGGCTGCGATGAGTGGCCTTTTTATTTTTGTACGCCCGGCGGGAAAAATGTGCGGATGATGCGCGGTTTGTCGCCAAATTTCAAGTGCGTCGTAAAACGCCCTTGATTTAGTGCGGTTTTGTATACTATACTATAACTCGCGGTTGTTTGAAATTGTTAGGTTGTGCTATTGCAACCCTTCCTCAAATTCCTCTTGAAAGGAGAGGAACAATCCTTTTGAATCCCTCCTTGCCAGAGAGGAAATAAAGCTCACTTCCGTGAGAAAATGAAAGGGGCGGGTATTCACGCGTTTGTAAAACCATCGTGGTATTTTGCTTTTAAACCAAACCAACTCTATTTATAGACTACATACTCAATGGAACAAGATTATTACCAGGTGCTGGGTGTTAACAAAGGCGCAAGCAGTGATGAAATAAAAAAGGCTTATCGCAAGATGGCCATGCAGTTCCATCCGGACCGGAACCCCGGAAACAAAGAGGCAGAGCAGACGTTTAAGAAGGCCGCCGAGGCATACAGTGTGCTGAGCGACGCCGACAAAAAAAGGCGTTATGATCAGTATGGATTAGAGGGACTGAAGGGCACGGACGCCCGCGGCTATGGCTCATTTGAAGATATTTTCGACGCCTTTGGCGATATTTTTGGCGGCGGCAGTATCTTTGAAGACTTCTTTGGCGGCAGCGGAGGCCGGGGAAAGACGGCCAGGCGCGGCGCAAGTTTAAAGTGCGATATCGAACTGGACTTCAAAGAAGTCGCAACGGGCGTTGAAAAGAAGATCGAACTGACAAAGCGGGAGACGTGCGAGGTATGCCGCGGCACCGGGGCAAAGGAAGGCACTTCTCCGACGACCTGCCCTTATTGCCGGGGCAAGGGGCAAGTGCAGCAGTCGCAAGGGTTCTTTTCCTTACGCACCACCTGTCCGAAATGCCACGGCAACGGCAAGGTCATTGAGTCGCCGTGTGCAAAATGCGGGGGCGCCGGGCGTTATCCGAAAAGATCGACCATCTCCGTTCAGATACCGGCGGGCGTGGAAGACGGAATGCGGCTGCGGTTAACCGGACAAGGCGAATCGGGCGAAAGCGGGGCGCCGCCGGGCGACCTGTATTGCGACGTTCATATTAAACCACATCAGATATTTAAGAGGCAGGGAGACGACATCCTCTGCGAGGTGCCTATTACCCTGGCACAGGCAGCGCTTGGCTGTACGGTAGACGTGCCGACGCTTCTCGGCAACGTCGTCCAGGTAAAGATACCCAAAGGGACGCAAAACAACGAGATAGTTCCGCTCCGTGGGGAAGGTTTCATCAGCCTGCAGGGTCATGCCAAAGGCAGCCTCCTGGTACAGGTGGTTGTTGAGGTGCCGACGAAGATGACCTCCCGGCAGGAAGAGTTGTTGAGAGAATTTGCAGAAATTGAGAAGAAAAACGTCTCTCCGCGACAGAAGAAATTTTTTGATAAAATGAAGAATATTTTTTAAAGGCCACGAGAAGAAAAGAGAACTCAATAGACGGGGGAAACATGCCGACGTACGATTATACCTGCAATGCGTGCAATCATTTATTTGAACTGTATCAGCACATCACGGAAAAACCGGTCAAAAAATGCCCTTCCTGCGGTAAGCTGAAAGCTCAACGGATGATAGGCACAGGGAGCGCAATCATCTTTAAGGGTTCCGGTTTTTATCAGACGGACTATCGCAGCGAAGAGTACAAGACAAAGGCAAAGAAAGAATCCGAGGGAGCAAAGCCGGAAACGAAGATGGAAGCGAAGACGGAATCAAAGGCGGAAACAAAGAAAGAAACAAAAACGGAAGCAAAGACGGAAACAAAAGCGGAAACAAAGAAAGAATCAAAGGCGGAAACCAAGACCAAAAAATGAGATTTCAGATTGGCGCTATGGTGCAAGATTAATAGAGAGAAACAATACCGAATGCCGAACCAGGAATTTCGTAGGGACACGGCGCCCGTGTCCTTGCGTGTGAACACAAATAAGCCGTCGAACTTGCAATTTTGCACCCAAAAACCAAATTTTAACTGTTTCTACAAAATACACGCTTACTATGCCAAAAATTAACTGCTCAAACTGCAACAAAGAACTATCGTTCCAGACCACAAAGGACTTGCCCTATTTCCCTTTTTGCAGCGACCGTTGCAAGCTTATCGACCTTGGGGCATGGCTTGACGAAAAGTATCGTATTGAAGAACCGATGAGCGAGGAAGCATTGAGTCGGCTTGAAAATAAAGGAGTAATTAATGGATGCAACAAAGACGATAAATCACGACTGGCGTGACATTCTCCGCGCCTTTAAAATGGCGTTCGACCCCAAGAAGGTGCTGCTCGGATACTTTGGTCTGCTTGCAAGCATGGCCTGGTGTCTCGTGGTGATTTCATTTTTTTCATCAGTAAAAATGATAAGCGCCTCACCCACCTTCGTTATAAGCCTTGTTTGCTGTTCCTTAAGAGAAGGGGTTCCGTTCCTGGCAAGAAGCGTGCTGTCTACCCTTTCGCCGATGGATTTCGGTGAATTCTTCGTTCTGGTAGTGCTTGTTGTTGGGCTATTGGTCATCTGGGCGATGGCGGGCGGGGCTATTACAAGAATTGCCGCGCTGGACTTTGCACGGGACGAAAGCATCCGCATGGTTGATGCCTGGAGATTTGCACGGAAAAAGGTGTTCTCCTATTTCTGGTCTCCCCTGGTGCCGTTTATTGGCGTCTTATTCCTTGCCCTCTGCAACGTAATCGGGGGGTTATTCGGAAGGATACCCGTCCTGGGCGAATTGTTCATAGCGTTAGCGTTTCCTTTTGCCATTGTTTCCGGGTTTTTGATGGTCTTTATTGGTGTAATAGGCACCCTGGGAACGTGCTTTATGTTTCCCACCATTAGCGTAGAAGGGTCGGACGCATTTGATGCGATGAGCCGCGCCTATACCTACGTCATTTCGCGTCCGAAAAAGTTTATCTGGTACTACGCGGTAAATGCCGGATATGGTTTCTTATGCCTGGCGTTTGTTTCCTTTGTCGCATGGCTGATGATACATATTGCGTTTCTTACGGTGGGCATCGGCATGGGCGAAAAGTTTAACGAGGTTCAAGGATATATATTTCAAAAGTGCACTATTGCCTTCCTTGGATTTTGCACAAGATATTCTCCTCATGCGAATGCTGCGCCGGTTTTGCTTGACTCCTGGTCGTTAAAATTTCTTGCGTACATGTTGCTGGTCTATATCGTACTCATCAAGCTTGCTGTGTGGACATTTTTAACCACCTATGTGTTTTCCTCAAAAACAATTATCTACTTCCTGCTGAGAAAGGATATCGACAACACCGTTGTTGCCGACGTTCACCTGGAAGAAGTACAACTGGAGCCGGCAGCGATACCTGCGCTGGAAAAGAAGACTGAACCGGGAAATCCATAACCGGAACGAGCCGGGAGAATAAAGTTAGAAAATACGGACATTGTAGCACTGTTTGAAGGTGTAGCGAATAACGAATATCGAACAAGGAATTTCGAATTATGAAGTAGGAATAGGAACACGATGGTTCGTGTCCATTCGTCAAACGCGAATGAACGCAAATTGACGCTAATACTTTCTTTGTTTCACGTTTATTGGCAATTGCCGGGATTTTCAAAATCAAATATTTCCTGTATCCTTCGACATTCGTTATTCCTTGTTCAATATTCGATATTCGATTTCTCCGTTGGCAAAACGGTGGTGTTTTTAACAAAAACACCTGATTTATTTTTTCAAAACTTAACCACAACAACCGCTCCCTTCCCCTTCAATCCAAAGAATGGCAAGTGAACCGGTGGATACCCCGCATTTATGACAATCTCAAGCATCGCCATAGTAGGACGGCCAAACGTAGGCAAGTCCTGTTTATTCAATTGCCTCGCAAGACGCAGAATTTCCATCGTAGAACCCACCTGTGGTGTAACCAGGGACCGTCTAACGACGGAAATCACATACCAAAAACACACCTTTGAGTTAATAGATACCGGAGGAATGGGCGTCGAAGACGTCGATGGACTTACCGAAGACATCGAATATCAGATAGAAATAGCCCTCCTCAAGGCCGATATCATCCTCTTCGTGGTAGACGCAAGAGACGGCATAACGCCCCTCGACACATCCGTTGCTGAAATACTGAGACGCCTCGGGAAAAAGACCGTCCTCATCGCAAATAAGGTTGACACGCCACAACTGGGATATCAAATAGCGGAATTTAACAAGCTTGGATTCGGAGCACCGCAACCGATTTCAGCCCTGGAGGGATACGGACGTTGCGACCTGCTCGACAGGATTGTTGAAATGTTGCCGCAGCCAGACCCGGCTGACGTGTCTGTGGAACCCATCATGAAACTCGCCATCGTCGGAAAGCGAAACGCGGGAAAATCGACCCTGATCAATACCCTGGCAAAGGAACAGCGGGTAATCGTCAGCGAGGTCCCCGGCACCACGCGCGACTCTGTGGACGTGCGCTTTACCCTCGACGGCAAAACCTTTCTCGCCATTGATACCGCAGGGGTGCGGAAGAAGGGGCAAATCGACGATTCCATCGAATTTTACAGCATGGCCCGTGCCGAACGCTCCATCCGCAGGGCTGACGTGGTCTTATTCCTTATCGATACCACCCTTAAGGTGTCTGACGTTGACAAAAAACTGGGTTGCTACATCGACACGGAGAAAAAACCTTGCATCATCGTGCTCAACAAGTGGGATTTATCGGAGGGCGTGGAAACGGATACGTTTAACAAATACATTCAAAAGTGCTTACCGGGACTCTCCTTCGCCCCTCTTTCCTTCATCAGCGCGAAGAAAAACGAGAACGTGGATGCATTGATAGCCCTGTCCCTGGAGCTGTTCGAGCAGGCAAACACCCGCGTTTCAACCTCCGAGTTGAACCGTGCGTTGGAAGAAGCCCTGTCGCTCCACCGCCCCACGCGCAAGAAATCCAAATCTCCGAAGATATACTATGCAACCCAGGTAGGTGTTGTTCCGCCCACCTTCGTCCTCTTTGTGAATGAGCCAGAACTCTTTGACAGCGATTACGAACGCTACCTCAGCAACCAGCTTCGCAAAAGACTCCCCTATTCCGAGGTCCCCCTCAAATTCTATTTCCGCCCCCGGACAAGAGAACCGTTCACCCCACCGAAAGCAAAACAATAGAGCGGGATGCCGTTGAGCGACAGCACGCCCAACGACAGGTAACCCCACGCATTCCAATTATCCTTCGAACACCCCTACACCTACGAACCCATCTCCATCACCAAAAGTAGGGTGGGCATAGCCCACCTTCCGTTCAACCCTTGCGGCATTGAGGGTATGCGTGGCTGTATGATGCTTGCCCTTGCCGGACGGTTGTTTGTTGGCAGGCGGTGCCTGCCCTACCGATTCAAATTGGAGTAAATTGTGTACGCGGCAACACCACGTGCGTCATGTAACCAGCCATTTCCACAATGGCAGATAATGTATTTCCCGCTTGCCAATGGTTTCTTTTGCTGCATAATCCCATGTAAGTGCCATTAGGTTATCGCATCCTGTCTCGTCTGCTGCCTTGACAAGGGCGTTTACTTCCCTCTTTTTGGTCTTATAATCATCAATAGCGTAACATACCTGGATCAACTGGCTGACCCTCATCCCTTCCTTGACGGCAAAATCCACCTCCTTGCCGTCCCTGGTCTTGTAAGAATAAATCTCTTTTCCTCTTCTCAGTAGTTCTATCGCCACCAGGTTCTCAATCAACCTTCCAGTGTCAGGGGCTGTCTTGAACTTAACCGCATTTATCACACCGGTATCATAGGCATAGACCTTCCTAGGGCTTTTCATCTGCTCCTTAACCTTATGTGAAAACCGCTCGGTGTTGAATGTCAGAAAGGCCTCGTTGAGATAATCAGTGTAGTTTTCCACCGTGTGCACGCTTTTAAACTCAAGCACGTTCTTGAGCCTTGTATAGGAAAACTCATTTGAATGGTTAGTAATCAGATAGAGTCCGAGGTCATGGAGTTTTTTGGCATAGCGCACGTGATATCTCTTTACGATATCTTTGAAAAGGATGCTCTCAACCAGGGTAGTAATGTAACTTTTAGGGTCAACGTTCTTTAACAAGACTTCAGGATATCCCCCTTTGTCCAGATATTCGTTCAGCAGGTTAAGGAGTATGCCCTGGCGTTCTTTCATGTCAAGCATCTCATCAATGACAAAATCCCTTACCATGAGGAATTCAGAAAAAGAAAACGGAAGTATCTGGAACTGGATATAGCGGCCTGTCAGGTGGGTGGCAAGTTCTCTGCTCAAGAGGTGTGAGTTTGACCCGGTGACTAAAAGATTCAGCCCCTTGCGGTGGAGCCTGTTTAGGAAGAGTTCCCAGTTTTTGAGGTTCTGTATTCATCAAAGAGGATGTATTTTGTCTCTCCATACACCTGCCTGATGGCCTTCAGGAGGTCGTCATAGTCATCAATATCAAGAAGCCGCTCATCATCAAAGTTAAGATAAGCAAAATCCAGTCCTTCAAGCATCTGTATTGCGAAGACAGACTTGCCAGCCCTCCTCGGTCCAACAATGACCTTAATGAGGTCATTCTTCATATTTTCCCGGGCGTCCCGAAGTCCTTCTCTTTGAACATACCGGTCACCGAGTAATTCGTCCCGCTCTGCCTTATGACCTAAAACAATGTCTTTCATTCTCACCTCCACCGATCAACCAATCAAACACACTGCACAGAATACAGCTATCCTATGCAGTGTGTTTAATTATATGCACAACGATAGGATTTTACAAGGGGATTATTTGGTTCTTTGAATCGGAGAGTTTCGGGTTTTGGCCGCAAGGCGGGCGATTTTTTTTGTTCACACGCAGGGACACGGGCGCCGTGCCCCTACAACAACAATCCGGTGTTGTAACAGGCCGCGCGCAAAGCGCGCTAACTTTTTTATTGCAAGAGGCTTACTTGGCTTGTAGAATCCATACCATGAAGAAAGCGGCTATTTTTGACATTGATGGGACGATACTCAAGGATATGTCCTCAGAGCGGGTGTTTTTCCGGTATCTCCTCAATAAGAAGATTATTACGGCAAAAGACGTGCTGCGGTTTACAACGGCGTTTACTAATAATCTGTTCTTGCTAAAAGGGATATACCTCAGAAAAAACAAATATTACTTAAAAAACAAGGACTATCGGGAGATTGTTTCTTACGTAAACGAGTGTTTTCGGGATCGGATTTCCCCTCACATTTCACCCATTGCTTTAGAGGAGATGAACCGCCTTAAAAAGGCCGGTTACATGATAATATTGTTGTCGGGAACATTGAGTCCTCTGGTCGAGTGCTTCAGAAAATACTGCAATGCTGACATAGGTATTGGCACCAGCCTCGGTATCGACAAGGATGGCGCCATTACCGGTGAAGTCGATGGTATACACGCTTACAGCGGTGGAAAGGTAAGGGTCGTAGAACGCATTGCGGCAGAGTACAATCTTGACCTGCCCGCCTCCAGCGCTTATGCAAATCAATATTTAGACGTGAAATTTATGCGGATGGTGGGAAGTCCGGTAGCCGTGAATGCCACCCGCCTGCTTCGTTTTTATGCAGTGCGTAATCAGTGGAGAACCGTGGAATTTTAGCGAGGGAAAAGACATGGATATGTATGAAATTATCAAGAATAGACGGAGCGTGCGTTCTTATAAACCTGACCCCGTTGAGAAAGGAAAAATAGATCGAATATTGGAAGCCGCGCGATTGGCCCCCAGCGCCGCCAATAGACAGCCGGTGTGCTTTGTGGTGGTCAAGGATGAAAAAACAAAGCTGCAATTAAGGAAGGCTTACGACGAAAAGTGGTTTTATACCGCGCCTCTCATTGTCTGCGCCTGTTATATTCCAGACAAGGCCTGGAAGCGCAGCGACGGGAAAAACTACGCGGATATTGACGCGGCGATTGCCATGGACCATCTTATCATGGCTGCTGAGGCTGAAGGGTTGGCCACCTGTTGGATTGCCGCTTTTAAACCGCCATTCGTAAAATCTATTCTTAACCTGCCGCCAGGCGTAGAGCCGATAGCTATGACGCCGGTCGGATACCCCCTGGTAACGCCGGAACCGACGTACCGCAAACCCCTGGAGGAGATGGTGACGTTTATTTAAGCGGGTTTGCTGGAGGGTGTGATTATAAGGTATGCGATGGCAAAGTGATAGGGAAACTCACACCTCCCAGGAGGAGAATCTTGAAGGTTGAGACATTATGTTGGTATGTTGGCCTTGTATTGCAACCTTTTATAGAGAATTAATATCGAATATTGAAGTGGGTAAGAAAACCTCATAATTCGAAATTCCTTGTTCAATATTCGACATTCAGTGGAAATTCATGAATTACCGCTACGCTGTTAAAAGCCGCCGAAGCCCCAATTTAACGTGCCAAATCCGCTTCCAGCTTCCCCCGTAGCTCCTCAGCATTTTTTATGACTTTTTTCTGAATCTCTGCGATTGGCGGCTGGCTTAAAGGGTCTAACCGGTAAGTAAAAAAATGTTCGTCCTTTATATCCACCGGTAAGACAATCTCTGAAAAGAAATCCAGCGGAAAGTATTGATAAATGGGTGTGCTTAGCTTTTCGAAAATAATCTTTCTTTCGTAGATGAGTTTCCCATCGGCATCGGTTTTTTCTAAGGTAATCTTCCTTGTCCCGTAGTAGGTAAAAGGTATTGTTACCGGGGTCTCTCCAATGGGGGTATTATCCAGATAAACGGTTGCGCCGGACGGCTCAGAATTGATGGTAAGCGTTCGTAAAACACAGCCTGAAAAGACAGTAAAGCCGAGAAGAAAGATAATGATAAATCCAAATTTTTGTTTAAGCACAGTCACCTGCTGTCAAAAGATGTTTTCTGGTAGTCCATTCGATATTCAAACGATACCGGGGGTGCACCTCCCTGGCGCATCCTCATTTACAAGGGGGATTGCTAACTCCCTTTTAGAAAATGGAGCCATGTGATTGAATTCCCGGCCTTTTTTGCATACCGGCTGAACTGTTACGAGAGATATACGATCTCTGCGTCAAGTGTTTCAAGATTTAATAATGCAACCGTACTCCTGCCGTTGACCCATCCACAACACTCCCCCGGATTAAGGTACATGGGGTTCCCATGTCTTATTTCAGGGACGTGGGTGTGGGCGCTGATAACAATATCTATGTTTTCCTTCACCCTTTTCGAAAGTGACTCAATCATGTGAGTTACGACCAGGTGCCTGCCGTTCAAAAGGATGTCATAAGGTGGAACATGGATGTTTTTACATATAGAAAGTAATCCTTTTCGCTCGCCGTCGTTATTTCCAAAAATCCCAATAAACTTGGCCTTTAGCTTCGTGAGTTCCAATAAGGAAAAGGGTGCAACGTAGTCACCCGCATGGATAACGTACTCCACTTCCTGGCTATCAAAAAAGCGGATTGCCATTTGAATAGCGTTTATATTGTCGTGAGTATCCGCAAGGATTCCAATCTTCATATACTATGGCGGGAAGGCCAAGCACCGAAATGGAACGTGCCTTCTCTATAAGTAATTATAATAACAAAATAAGAGCTGAACATACCAAGAAAATCTTCTTCTCTTGTAACAATTCAGTCGGTATTCAAGGAAAAGCAGGAATACAACCTCCCAACCGATATCTTGCCTTCCTCACATGTGAGAAGATACGATATTCGCTCATCAGTTGTCAAGATTTTTCCGTTCCGGCATGAAAAATGGGGCTTGATTTCAGCCACGGCATTTAGTATTATAACTATATATTATTCAACAAGATATGTATTGTTATAATGCCGCCCTAATGGGTGCAAATCCAAAATCGGCTAATCCGGCATTTTTAAATTGCTCCGAAACCCTGCCTTGCGTTGTTCTGTGCAGTGCTTTAATTTACATTCTAACGTTTTCCGATGATGAGGATAAAGACTCCTTGTGAAGATATTGGTTACCGGCGCACGCGGTATGCTTGGCAGATATCTCGTCGGCATGTTGTCCAATCTTCCAGTTGCGGGAAATTTAGGATTAGAGGTCACGGCGACGGACCGTGAGCAACTGGATATTACCCACCCTCAAAATACCTCCCGTTTTATAAGCGACTGCAAGCCCGATGTGATAGTCAATTGTGCGGCATTTACCAATGTTGATGCCTGCGAAACGCAGGTTTTCGACGCGTTTGCCGTGAATGCTACCGGCGCAAAGAGCATTGCCATGGCGGGCAAAGAGGTTGGGGCAAAGATAGTCCACATCAGCACGGATTATGTGTTTGATGGCTCCAAAATGGATTCCTACTGTGAAACGGATAAGCCGAATCCCCTCTCCGTCTACGGCAAATCAAAGCTGGAAGGCGAGCTTGCCATACAAGAAATAGCAGATAATTATGCCATCCTGAGAACGGCCTGGGTTTTTGGCCCTTACCGGCGAAACTTTGTGACGGCGATACTCGAACGGGGGAAGAAAGACCGGAAGGTGTCGGTTGTTACTGACCAGCATGGAAGCCCCACCTACACGGCAGACCTGTCTCAAGCGATATGGAACGTCATCTCGCAGGACGTGCGCGGTCTCTACCATTTTACCAACATGGGGAAATGCTCCCGCTACGATTGGGCAAAGAAGATTTTTGAATTGACGGGTGAGCCGGTCTCCGTGCTTCCCATGAAGACTGCCGATTACAAACGCACCGCAGTTGTCCCGCACAATTCTGCGCTCAACTGCGCGAAGTACATGCTTGCCACCGGGCATAAAATAAGGCTATGGCAAGAGGCATTGGAAGAGTATCTGCAAAAAACCCTTTCGCTGACGTAGGCGTTTGGGGGGGGAATTGAGAGACACGAATTAAAAGTAGCGCAGGCTTCCAGCCTGCATTAGTTTAATGTATAGGAAATTCAAAATAATGTCGTAGCGCGGGGGTTTATCCCCCGCTTGGCATGTATTCCCGACCATTGCTGGCCATGAAGGCCAGCGCTACAAAAAAGCTGTCGCCGTAGGCGACCTAATTCAATTGAAATTGCCTGGACGCAGAGCGTCCTAATGCTGCATTCCCACGCAGAGCGTGGGAACGAGTTGGTGTGTTCACACGAAGGGACACGGGAACCGTGTCCCTACCTTTGGTTTTTTATACGATTGCTATGGATACCATACCCATAAAAACACGTTCCAAACAAGAATTCATCGACATCTCCCGGGAGGTCTGCGCCCTACTGCAAAAGAAGGGCGTTCGTGAAGGGCTGTGTTGTGTTTACGTGCCGCATACGACGGCAGCAGTCACGATCAATGAAAATGCCGACCCATCCGTGCGAAGGGATATCATAAACAAACTGTTGATGCTAATTCCCCGCGAGGGGGATTATACCCACGGCGAGGGAAACTCCGACGCCCACATCAAGTCTACATTGGTCGGCGTCTCCATCTGCATCCCGATATCAGACGGAAAGCCGGCACTGGGAACGTGGCAGGGGATTTTTTTCTGCGAGTTTGACGGACCCCGGCAGAGGGAAGTTTTTGTGCAGATTATTAAGAGTGAATAGCATTCAAACACAAAACAATTATTCAAATGCGTGCCGTTGGAGCTTAAACGACGCGACAAAGGTTTTTTTTGCATACCTGGCGCTGATGTTTGTGGGGATGCCGCTATTCGTGCGGATTTTCAAGATATTCTTCGGCTTCCATGCACAAAGCAATGCCGAACTGCGCATGCTCGCGCTCTTTGCTTCCCTTTTTATCAACGTGGCGATTTGTTGCAACGTGTATTGCATTGTTTGCATCAAATATCGCCACTCAATCACCGCGTTGGGACTGTCGCCGGTGAATATGTCTCACAACGCAAGGCAAGGCGTTATACGGTACCTGATTACGCTTCCCATCATAATACTTGCCGGTTACGTCGTGAACGCCGTCTTCAGCTATTATGGGATAACCCCGGAGATGCAGGACGTGGTTCAGTGGGTATTAGACGAAAAATCTCCACTCATACTGGGTTGTTTACTGTTTTTTGGTATTATCATAGCGCCCATTATTGAGGAGATATTGTTTCGCGGATTTCTCCTGTCGGCATTGAAGAAATCATTTGGGGGACGATATGCCGTAACCATGAGCGCGGCGCTTTTTTCCGCAGTGCATATAGATATTTTTGCCTTTTTGCAAATCTTTATCCTGGGCTTACTCCTGGGGCATTTGTACGAAAAAACCAAAACCCTGGCGGCATCCATCATTGTTCACATTACGCACAATTTACTCACCCTTGTTTTTCTGCTGTGTCTCAAATATTTTTTCGATGGGAAGGTGCCGGGGTTTTGATTCTACGTAGCGCGGGGGTTCATCCCCCGCCTGGCGTGAACTCCCAATACCATTGTCGGCCATGAAGGCCGGCGCTACAAGAAAAAGCCGCATAGACGCGGATTGGGTAGTCCCCCGCTGGGGCGTGGTGTAGGGACACGGCGCCCGTGTCACCATGTATGAACACAAATAAACCGCTGCCGGGGTAATTTAACGTATAAGAAATTCAAGGTTAGGCCTGCAAGGGCGACAGGACGCACTCTCATTCCCAAGCTCCAGCTTGGGAATGAGCCTGTACCAGAAGCTCCTGCTTCATTTAGTTTTCGGGAACAAAACAATTATAAATTCCAGAAAAGATAGGTGTTTTGGTCATGTTAAGCCGCCTTTTCTGTCGCCCCTTCAGGGCTTGTTATCGTATCCCATTTACCAGGGGCTTCACCCCTGGCTATATCCTTTCAGCCCTTCGGGCCTGTCGTAGGGCGACCCTTTAGGGTTGCAATCGCTGGTACGTGCTCAAACAGTTGCAAGGCTAAAGCCTTGCCCTACCCTGCGTGGAGGCGCAACCCATTTTGCTTTGCCAAAATATGTACTATGTGGTATTGTGTTTTAATAAATATTACACCAGGGTACACTATTCATCCTTCACCGTTACGCTTGGATTGTACTCGACTCAAAATAATACTCCGGAGGCCTTATGCTTAAAGATGTAAATAAACAATTGGAAATTCTGTTGCGGGGAACCGTAGACCTTGTCACCAGGGAAGAATTCACGAAAAAACTTACCAGATCCGTCAAAGAAAAGAAACCGCTTCGGGTAAAATTGGGGCTGGACCCGACCGCGCCGGACATTCACATCGGTAATGCCATCCCGATACACAAATTGCGCGCCTTTCAGTCTCTTGGCCATACGGCCGTCCTGATCATCGGGGACTACACCGCAACCGTCGGCGACCCTTCGGGGGTAAACAAGACCCGTCCTATGATTACCTACGACAAGGTGCTGGAAAATGCCAGGACGTACCTTGAGCAGGCCGGTAAGATACTCGATTTAAACAAGACGGAGGTTGTTTACAACAGCAAGTGGTTTGAAAAGATGACCTTTCACGACGTTATTTCCCTTACCTCCAAAATGACCGTTGCCCGCATGATGGAGCGCGACGATTTTACCAAACGCTTTCACGCAGGCATCCCTATCAGCGTCCACGAGTTTATCTACCCGCTCATGCAGGGCTATGATTCGGTGATGGTAAAAAGCGACGTGGAGTTGGGGGGCACGGACCAGTTGTTCAGCCTGCTGGCAGGAAGGGACTTACAAAAGGACAGCGGCATGGAACCCCAAATCGCCCTAACAACGCCGCTTCTGGAGGGAACCGATGGAAACAAAAAGATGAGCAAGAGCCTGGGGAATTACATCGGCGTAACGGAATCCCCTCATGAAATGTTCGGCAAGGCAATGTCCATTCCCGACGGTTTGATGCACAAGTATTTTGAACTGGCAACGGACGTGCCTGCCTCCGAGATTGAGCCGTTGCTCGACGTGCGTCATACGCACCCCCGTACGGCAAAGGTCATTCTGGCAAAAAATATTATTAGACGGTATCATGATGAAAAGGCCGCAGAGGCCGCTGCCGTTGAGTTTGACCGCGTTTTCAAGGAACATGCCCTTCCCGACGTGATTCCAGACGTTCTCATTCCGGGCAGCGAGTTTACAGATAATGCAATTTGGATTACCAGACTCCTCGTTTTGTGCGGTTTTGCCGCCACGAACAGCGAGGCGCGTCGATTGATTACCCAAGGCGGGGTAAGTATAAATAACGAACCAATTCAAGACCCCACACTTAATATCAAGATAACATCCGGCTCGATCCTCAAGGTTGGGAAGCGCCGGTTTGCGCGTCTTGTGCTGAATTAGGCCTCGCTACAGTGTTTTCCCATAGCGCCGGCGTTGGCAGTAGCGCAGGCTTCCAGCCTGCTGACGTATTTCCCCGTAGCGTCGGCCTTCATGGTCGGCAATGCCCGGAATGCACGCCGGCGGGGAATAAACCCCCGCGCTACAAGATTGCTTTGAATTTCCTGTACGTTAAACTATGCAGGCTGGAAGCCTGCGCTACTATCGGGATTAAAAAAGCATTTGCTTTGAATTGGAAAGACAATTTTACCACGATTGATGCTTTCGGCAAATGCTCCCCCCTTGAATTACATGGATACGCTTCGCTTAATCCACCCTACGCACTGCGCACTACCGTAACGTTAAGCGGAAATATACATAACCTTCTTACAGCACAATAATCATGACAGCTACGAATCCATCTGAAAATGCGGCATCGCATACGAACTTCAACCAGTCAGTCCAGTACTTGCAGGGCGTTGGCCCGAAGCGTGCGGAAATACTGGGACGGATCGGTATCCGCACCATCCGGGACGTACTCTGCTACTTCCCGCGCGACTACAAAGACCTTACCCGAAAGCAAAAGATATCCGAAGCTAAAATCGGCGCAGATATTACCATCCAGGGCAAGATAATCGGCAGAGAAACCAGAATGTCGAGGAACCGGAAGAACATCCTTGAGTTGCTCGTCAGCGATGAATCGGGCACGATTGCGGCCACGTGGTTTAATCAGCCCTTTCTTGCCAACAAGTTCCGCGTGGGTGACGTCATATTTTTACACGGCAAGGTAACCGAGTACCGCTACCTGCAGCTTTTAAATCCTGAATACGAAATCATTCACGACGGCAACGCCGCAGCACAGGATGGCAGCATCGCACCTCTTTATCCGCTTACCGAACAGATCAGCCAGTTGTATTTAAGAAAAATTATGCGGGAAGCGGTGACCCTTTTTGCCGGCCACGTTGAAGAAATACTGCCGGACGAACTTTTAAAAAAGAACGGCCTGATACCCATCCGGGATGCAATAAAAAACATCCATTTCCCAGAAAATTTCGATCTGTTGAAGAAGGCAAAAGACCGGCTTGTTTACGATGAGTTATTTATCCTTGAAATCGCCATGGCGCTCAGGAAGCGCGGTATTAAGGACGAATCCGGCGTCTCATTCAAGGTGGGAAAGAACGTCGATAGCCACATCCGTAAACTTATTCCGTTCACGCTCACCCGTGCACAGGAGCGGGTAATCCAGGAAATCGCGGAAGACATGCGGAGCGAACGTCCCATGAACCGGCTGCTCCAGGGTGACGTTGGGTCAGGCAAGACCGTTGTGGCGATCTACGCCATCCTTGCAGCCATTGCAAACGGTTACCAGACGGCCTTTATGGCGCCAACGGAGATATTGGCAGACCAGCATTTCAGAACGCTCCACAAGTATCTCCAACACTCACAGGTACGGAACTGCCTGCTCACCGGCAGCACAAATGCCGGGAACAAAAAGGACATCCTCCAAAAGATTATGGACGGGCAGATCGATCTGCTGGTCGGCACGCATGCCCTCATCGAAGGTACCGTGCAGTTTAAGAAATTAGGGCTGGTGGTAATAGATGAACAGCACCGTTTCGGTGTGATACAGCGCATGAAATTAAAGGAAAAGGGGACGTCTCCCGACGTGCTTATTATGACCGCAACCCCAATCCCCCGCACCCTTTCCCTTACCCTCTTCGGAGACCTTGACGTTTCGGTCATCGACGAAATGCCGCCCGGACGCCCCCCCGTCAAAACCTTGTGGATACCGAAAGGGAAGGAGGATGATACCTATAAATTCATCTTAGAGGAAATCGCCAAGGGCAGGCAGGCGTTTATTGTTTACCCCCTGGTTGAAGAGTCGGAGGTTCTCGACCTGAAATCTGCCGTTGCCGAGGCCAAAAGGCTACAAACAGGGGTTTTTTCTGCCTTGAAGGTTGGCTTGCTCCACGGGCAAATGAAATCCACCGAAAAAGATCAGGTCATGATGGATTTCAAGGAAAAGCGGTATGACGTCCTGGTGTCTACGGTGATAATCGAGGTGGGCATCGACGTGCCTAACGCCACCGTTATGGTTGTAGAACATGCCGAAAGATTTGGATTATCACAGCTCCATCAGCTTCGCGGGCGCATCGGCAGGGGGAGCGAGCAATCATATTGCCTGCTCTTTGGAACTGCAAAGACGCCTGAATCGCTGGAACGGCTTAAGATCATGACAAAGACCAGCGACGGCTTCAAGATTGCGGAGATGGATTTCCAACTGAGAGGCCCTGGCGAATTCTTCGGCACCCGACAGCACGGGCTTCCGGAACTCAAGATCAGCAACCTTGCCAGGGATTTTACTATCCTGAAGCAAGCGCGCGACGACGCCTTTCACATCGTTTCAGAAGACCCCCGCCTTGCAAACGCGGCGCATCAGAAGATAAAACAAAAGACGCTGGAGACCTTTCGTGACCGGTTGGAACTTATTGACGTCGGATAATCGGCCACGCGATTTCTGCAAAAGCGGAACACAAGACTTTGCTGATAATATATTTGCAGAAAACATCAAAATATTATTTGTAAGACGCTACGTTTCCCTATAAGATATTTTTCACAACTGTTTACAATGGACAGTTTGTTTACCGTTACAGGTTGATTTACCGTAATATTGTCCGCCGTTCCGAAAATATGCCCCGTTAGGGGCAACACAAATACCGGAAGATTCCTTTATGCACAGACCAACGTGGGTTGAAATAGATATAAGCGCCCTGACGCACAACATCGTGGCCATTCAAAACCGGATAGGCCCTCAGGTAAGCATCATCGGCATCGTCAAGGCCGACGCTTATGGACACGGCGACTACGAGGTCTGCAAGTCCCTACATGGGCAAGGCGTCGAAATCATGGGCATTGCAATCCTTGAAGAGGGTATTCACTTAAGGGACAAGGGCATACGGACGCCCTTGTTGCTGTTGGGCGGTATCTTTGAAGACCAAATTGATGAGGTTATCCGGTATAACCTCATGCCGACGGTTTACGAGTTAGGGCTTGCCGGGGCGCTATCGAAAAAGGCGCGCTACTTCAACCGCAACGTGAAGGTGCATGTATACGTCGATACGGGCATGGGCAGTATTGGCGTGAAACATAACAAGGCCGTGGAGTTTGTAAAGACATTAATGATGATGCAAAACATCATCGTTGAAGGGATATACACCCACTGTTCCAGTTCTGATGAAAAGGACCCGTCGTACACAAACCTGCAAATAAAGCGGTTCAAAGAGGTGTTGTCCGGTCTGGAAGAGATAAAACTGCATATCCCGCTCAGGCACATGGCAAACAGCGGCGCAATCATCGGCCATCCCGACACCCATTTTAATGCGGTCAGACCCGGTTTGTCTTTATACGGGATGTATCCTTCGGAAGAGGTATCAAGGCACATCCGTATCAGGCCGGTAATGAGCCTGAGGACAAAGATTATCCATATCAAGGACATGGAGGCCGGGGACGTTGTTGGCTACGGCAGAACGCACCAGATTACGAAACCGTCCCGCATTGCGACACTCCCCCTGGGTTATGACGACGGATACAACCGCTTGCATTCGAACCAGGGTAAGGTTATTATACGGGGCATAAAGGTGCCGATTGTTGGACTGGTATGCATGGATCAATGCTTTGTGGACGTCTCCGGCATAAGGGACGCCTCGGTTGGCGATGAGGTGGTACTTTATGGCAGCCAGGGACGGGAAGCGATAACGGCAGAATCCGTTGCCAGGCAGTTGAACACCATACCTTATGAAATTACCTGTAACGTAAGCAAACGCGTTCCACGCATCTACGTTAACGGGAAATGAGCGGCCTGGCTAGATTGTTGTCAGAGTGATATATTGTTTACGCACCTTATATGCCGCTACTCACGGAGCTTTTCTGTATGTTCGTGCTATTTCTACCGATATTTTGTCCCTACGGGACATAAAAAAACAACCCGGCTGTCGGTATATGCCCCGTAGGGGCAATTGCCAACAGACAGAGAATTCATGCCTTTTTGAACCATAAAGTCCCGTAGGGACGATTGAAAAACGGAATAGGATTTACTATGATAAATATTAAAATATTGATTGCAACAGTTAAGCGTGAAATGGGCGAAAACATCGCCAATTGCCTGAAAGAAAATGGGTTTACCGGCATAACGGTAGTAACCGGTAGCGATGAGGTACTACCATGCGCCGGGCGTGAAAACCCCGGCCTGGCCATCCTGGACGTGAATCTCTCTCCTGTGGACGGTTTTCAATTGTGTAAGGCCGTAAAAGACGGCGCAGGTGGCCACGGTGAAGGCCTGCCCGTTGTTTTGCTGACAGACGCGCCCGTGACGGACGAAACGTCGCAACGCGCGGCATTCGTAAACGCCAGCGGCATCCTTCGCATGCCCTTTTTACCGGAAGCCCTCCTGCTTCAGGTTTATAAATGCGGTGCGAGCGGTTTAAGCAGCCGTTTGGCCGTATCGGAATCGCGATGCCGTTCCCTGGTGAATGGCATGATTGACGGCGCGTTGCTCCTGGATTCAAAGGGCAGAGTCGTCCTGATAAACAAGGCGGGAGAAGAGGCGTTGCATTTGTTGGGCGCTAAACGGACGAACGACGGCGCCATCGTCAGCATCAACGCTATCCACCTGGAAGAGATGCGCCGTGAGATATCCGCCAGCAAGCAAGGGTACGTCTCCCTAAAAATGAACACCGTTGGGAATAATGAGAAGCAATTTATGGTAACGGCGTCAGTTGCGGCCGGCGTGGATGCTCGCGAGCCTGTCGGCGTCGTTATTACCATGCGCGACGTTACCCGTGATAATCTGTTGCAGGGGCAGAACGTAAAGTCTGAAAGGCTGCACGCGGCAAAAAACTTGGTGGCAGGCGCTGCCCACGAGTTAAACAACCCCCTTGCAGGCATTCAACTCTGCACGGAACTGGTTTTAGGCGACCAGGCGGTTAGTGAGAAGACAAAAAAGCATTTAAGCAGGATACAAAAGGAATCCGAGCAGATACAGGCCGTCGTAAAAAGCCTGCTGACCTTGACGGGCAACTACACCCTCTCGAAAGAGCCGCTCAACGTAAACGAAATCATTGAGGATATCGTCATACCGAAGGCGAGCCAATTCGAGTACGCGAATATCAGTTTCGTCAAATGCCTGGATGAGCAACTGCCCATTATCTGCGCGGACAAGAATCAGATGCGCCGCGTCTTCACAAACATCATTGAGAACGCATGCGCCTCCATGGCGGAGACAAACACCGAGAGACGCCTGACGGTACGAACCGGGAAGCAAGGCGAATCGGTAAAGATCACGATATCGGACACCGGCCCCGGCATACCCAGGGAATATCTCCCAAAGATATTTGAACCCTTTTTTTCGGCAAAGGATTACAAAAAAAGCAAAGAGAGGGGGCTGGGTCTGTCCATTGCATACAGCATCGTCAACCAGCACAACGGGAGTATCTCCGCGGACAGCGAAGTAGGAAAGGGCGCAACCTTTGTGATTGAGTTGCCGATAGATTAACCCAGTAGCGCAGGCTTCCAGCCTGCCGAAAGAGCTTAGCAGCAAATAACCGGTAGGATACCTGTATTGTATTTGATAAACGGCAAAAAAAGCAGGCAGGATGCCTGCGCTACGGGCAATGACTGTCTATCATTTGTTTTTGTTAACCCTTTGGGGCTATGTTGCTAACACGGTTAGGCTAAGTTTATTCGCCTTTTCATTTCTTAATTTAACACGTATGGGGTTTCCCCACCCTTTCCCATGCAAACAACTCCGTATACGTTTATACAAAACCCAATGATATTTCCCGGCGGGAGGCAGACCTAAAGGTTCGCCCTACGTGAACCGGATGGCGGGGGGATGAACCCCCGCGCTACGCGCTATCCGCTTTATACGTCTTAAAACCCTTCCAATAGCCGCGTATTCCCCAAAAAACTATGAGGGGATTACGCCTTTTGCAGGCGGAGAGTATTAGGCGTAGGAACTGTGATGCAATAAATACGGGGAGTATCCGGTGGTTGAAATTTTTTAAGAAAAAGAGCATGCCGTTGTGTCCGTACCAATAAAACCATTGTTGGTAATTCTCCGCGCGGCACCCCCCCTTGTTGTCTTTTAAGTGGACGAGCGCTGCATCAGGGTCGAAGACTAGCCGGTAGCCGGCCTTGCGAACACGGAGGCACATATCCGCTTCTTCCAGGTGTGCACTTCCCCCAAATCGTTCATCAAACCTACCCGCCTTCATAATAGCCTCTTTTCGAAATGACATATTGCACCCCTGCACATGGTCTATGTATCCCCGCGCCGTTGCGTCAAAGTTGTCGGTAAGGTGCGCATCCCACCATCGAGCCCGTCCAACTGCCACGTTCCGGTGCGATTTTCCATCACCATTTTCCTTTAACTCCGTTTCATTTGCCGGAAAACGGCGGCATGTCGATGGTTGATTTATCAACCCGTCCTTACCCGTTAGCAAGATACGTCCGCCGACACCGCCAATCTCTTTATCGTGATAGTTTCGAAGGTGGTTTTCTATGAAGCCGTTGCCGGGAATGACGTCGTCGTCACAGAAAATAACAATTTCGCCAAGCGCCCGCTCCAGGCCATAATTCCTTGCATGAGGCAGTCCCTTTATAAATATCTTATAATAGCGCAGCCGGAAGCGGTGGTTTTTCATGATTTCCATAAGGCCGGGATAAACGCCGTCGCTCTGGTCTACCACGATAATCTCTGCGTCTGCCGGTAATGATTCGGCAAGATGGCTGATGGTATCGCACAGCAGCTTTCCGCGATTATAGGTGGGGATAATTATGGATGTACGTATCATAGGTCAAGACATCTTATCAAAAATAACCGTGCGCTGCAATTGGCAATAACGGTTGCTTTTCATAAGTTTTATTGCAAATGTATTTTGATTCGTGTATAGTAATTGCTCTGCACGGTGATACCGTTTCTCAAAATTGGTATGCTTTTATATAGTTTTTTGGTGTTTTGTATAGGCAAAATGTATTGTCATACGCACCGGGACGTAGGCTCAGGCAACCGTATTTTGCGTTTTAAATAACATGGAACAAATCAGGCAATTAAAGATAGACCTTGAAAGGGAAATCACTTCTCATATTCAAACTTATCTCATGGGCATTCTCAACAGTCATGACATAGTTTATGACGTGGACGGAGAGATTGTTAATGAGATTAACTACTCGCCATTTTGCAAGGTGCTTAATTTCGTCAGCGAGCACAAAGAACGGTGCCGTTCCTATAGCCGGGAGTTGGCAAAAAGCGCTATGTGCTACAAGAAGCCCTTTGA
Organism: Candidatus Brocadiaceae bacterium; assembly: GCA_015661205.1. Taxonomy (GTDB): domain Bacteria; phylum Planctomycetota; class Brocadiia; order Brocadiales; family Brocadiaceae; genus JACVXV01. The sequence continues at coordinate 28,781 of JACVXV010000016.1, read as the reverse complement.
AGACGTTTGTCCGGGCGGGCTGACTCTTTTTGCGCTTCCGATCTGTTTTGGCGAAGATACGGTTATTGGCGCGCATTGTGTGGCAATTTCCAATCCCTTGCGTTCAAAGTTCAGCGTCTATGATATTGCCTCCCGGTTTGGCGTCGATGCGCATATCCTCTGGGATGCCGTAAAAAAAACCCCTCTTATACAAAAACCCCTGTTGAAGATTGCCAGGGAACAGGCTATTACCATTACCGATTTGCTGTCAAAGGTACTCAGCCGCATCTATACCTTGAAGCAAAATGAAGAGGCAATTGCAAAAAAATATAACGATATAGAGGCCATTATTAAAGGCAGTAATGGCCCGCTGCCGTAATTTATCGCTTGAATTTTTAACGATACATGCTAAACTTTTTGTGGAACTCTTTTATTTATGCGTTTAACAGGGCATACAAGATAATCCTAGCGCGGCATAGCCGCAACCAAAAAGAGTTACTCGGTGCTGAATAATAATACTATCGTTTGTTTTTTTGACAAATTCGAAATTCAAATATCGAAATCCGAAACAAATTCTAATAGCAAATGACCGAAACCTGTCCTCGACTTCGATCGGGGATTGGAAACGAGGCTTGGAACCTTTGAATTTGTAATTTTGAGATTGTTTCGAATTTCGGGTTTAGTGCTTCGGATTTACTGGTTTTTAATGAACAAAAACTTACAAAATAAAGAAGTTTTTACTAAGTAATACTATACCGGATGTAACCTACCGGAAAATGCGTGTAAATTTGATGCTTACCTTTAATGGAGGATGTGCTTAATGAGAAGCATTGCATTGCTCAACCAGAAGGGTGGTGTAGGCAAAACTACTACTACGGCAAATTTAGGCGCCAGTCTTGCACTACTGGGGAAAAAGGTATTGGTAATCGACATGGACCCCCAAGCCAACTTAAGTGTTCACCTGGGAGTAGATATCCATACCATAAAGTATTCCGTTTACAATATCCTCATGAATACCGCTACGACGTCGGACGTGCTTATGCCCACGAAGATTCCCGGATTGGATATTATTCCTGCCAATATTGACCTCTCCGGGGCAGAAATTGAACTGGTTGGGGTTGTCGGACGGGAAACGGTGTTAAAGGAATACGTCGGAGATATCGTAAAACAATATGATTACGTGCTTGTTGATTGTCCGCCTTCTCTGGGTTTGTTGACCCTGAACGTCCTGACGTTAGTGGATGAACTTTTTATTCCCGTGCAGACCGAGTTCTTCGCGTTGCAGGGGGTAAGCAAGCTATTAGATACCTTCGAGGTTGTCAAGAAAAGGTTGAACAACCGTTTGGAAATCACCGGAATTGTCCTGTGTATGTATACGAGCCGCACGCGCCTTTGCCAGGAAGTAGTGGACAAAATAAAGGAACACTTCGGGAATAAGGTATTCAACACCATGGTGAGGAAGAATGTGAAGCTTTCAGAGTCCCCCAGCCACGGCAAGCCGGTTATTACTTATGCGCCCGACTCTCATGGCGCGGAAGACTATATGTTGCTTGCAAAGGAAGTTGTTGCTCAGGTGATTGAAAACAAGAAATAGGGAGGTTGGTAACCGTTCATTGTAGTGAAACAGAGAGAGAAATGTAACAAGGCAAAGCCTTAGACGGATAAAAAGATACCGGTTAAACCGTTCAAGCTGTTTAAACTGTTCAAACGGCAACTTTTGAACAATTTAAACAGATTCCACGGCTTGAACAAAATCTTTATTCAGTAGTTGCGCCAATATTATCATTATAAAAGGAGGACGTATGGGAAAAGAGAATGCACTTGGGTACGACCCGCTGAGCCGGACGAGATCGCCGAACGAGAATAGGAAGTCGCCTTTGCTGGACCCCCCGGTTATGGCAAAGCCGCAGGGTGACAGAAACGCGCAACAAACAAATGCACCGGGGCCGTTTAAGCGTTCGGAGACCCCAGCCGACGTTACCAAGCCGCCTCAAACCCCAGGCAGGATGACGGGCAACGCAGACCCCGCGGCGTCCGCGCCTAAGCCAAAGGTTGTCATTGGACGTCTCTATGAAAAGCCAACACCAGAAAGGGAAAAACCGGCCCCTCGCGCAGAAGAAGTACGCCAGGAGGCAAGACCGGCGCCGGAGGTAAAAGCGCCCCAGTCACCAATTCCCACTGCCCCGGACAGAATGGCCGGCGCTGTAGAAACCCCTGCGGCAAAACCACGGCTGTCCGTTGGACGTCTCTAGTAAGGTATTCCACGGATCCCGTATTCCCGGAAACATCATACGCGCCCAGGTCTATCTCTCCCATGATGGGCAGGCCTGCAACGGAAATACCCCACAAGGACCACACGGTTTCACCGGGTAAATTTTCCAACTACCTCATCATTGTGTATACGGCGATTATGCTGATTTTAGGATACATTGTGTACCGGGACATTTCGAAGCGCATTAGCAGGATTGAGTCGAAGGTACTGGCAATTGAAAAGAAGCTAAACCCGTAGCGAGGCACAGCCGCAACCAAATTCCTCCAATTTCCCTTATTCGTAAGGAATTTTGTTATGACAAGCGGGAACGATTGCCATGCTTTCAGAATACTCTTTATGCGGTATACTGCCAACGGGCATAAACTGAACATTCCAAAAGACCAAAGTCCTACAATATTCAAGGGTTTTATGGCATTTGTGACACCTTCAAAAGTTCATATTCTACCCGTTTGTAGTACAACACAAAGACACCCCATCGGAGTGTAACAACCGTAGCCCACTGCGTGAGCGGTGGGTAAAGAGAAACATCTATTGTTTTAGCCCCGTAAGGGCGGCACAACCCGGATAAATAATAGAGACGTGTGTGCAGGCACAGACAAACAGGGTTTGGCCTGCCACCCACAATCTGCTTTACTTAACACGTATGGGGTTTAAGGCTGGGCTTTAGGCCAATTAAAAACATTTTTTAACAACGCAATGTGAAAGGAGGCTGAAAGGTTATGAGTAGTCTATTTTTAGCAGTGACGAGGAAACGGTTTGGCATTTTGGGATATGGAAAGGTGTTGTTTTTATTTCTTTTGATGTCGGCATGTTTCGCGCCATCCCTTCCGGCAGATCAGGTAGGTCAACCGTCCCCGGTTGACAATATGGATTTTCCTGATTCACAAGGAATAAGGAATGGTGTTATGACAAGCGGGGACGCTTGTCATACCAGGGAAGTGTTCACCTCAAAAACCCGGACACTCCAAATGCCCTTCATCGCCAATAACGGGCAGGTGGCTGAACAGGTGCGGTTCTATGCAAAGACCTTTGGCGGCACGGTGTTCGTGACGAAGGAAGGCGATATCGTGTATGCATTACCTGAAGGTAGAGACGTCCCCGCCGGGGCGTCTCCGTCTCAGCATGCGCATGGGGACGCGCTTGGGAGCAGGGGAGTGGAGGCGCAGAGGCGCAGGGGCGAAAAGCCGTGTTCGGGTTGCACGGACAAGCCCCGCTTGTCCATGCGGACACTGAATGTGTAGCGGCAAATACCTATTCGCCGCATTCCGCAATCCAAAACCCGCAATCCCCCCTGCGGGGCGTTGCCCTTAAAGAACACCTGGTAGGTGCAAAGATCGGTGGGATAACGGGTGAACAACCCGCCGTTACCACGGTCAACTACTTCACGGGTAACGACAAGTCGAAATGGAAGGCGAACGTCCCCACGTTTAACGTGGTAAGCCTGGGAGAGGTCTACAAGGGGATAGAGCTAAGCCTCAAGGCATACGGGAACAACGTGGAAAAGCTCTTCTGCGTAAAGCCGGGCGCAAGCCCTGAGTTTATAAAAGTACAAGTTGACGGCAGTAAATCTTTACGGGTAAACCAGGAAGGTCAACTTGAAGCAGATACGGAGCTGGGTCTGGTGAAATTCACAAGGCCAATAGCGTATCAGGAGATAGAGGGGAAGAGGGTGGAAGTGGATGTTGAATACCGCCTTTCAAATCAAAAATCAACAAATTCCGACTCCAAAAATCCGAAATCCGAATACGGTTTCACCGTCGCTTCCTACGACAAGACCAAAGACCTCATCATTGACCCCTTGCACGCATCAACCTTCCTGGGCGGGTCTGGTGATGAGAGGGGTTATTCTCTCGCCCTCGACACAAGCGGGAGCGTATATGTGACGGGGTGGACTTGGTCAACAGACTTTCCGACGACGAGCGGGGCTTATGATACCTCTTATAATGGTGCTGATGTCTTTGTCTCTAAGCTGAACAGTGGATTAACGAGCCTGCTGGCATCCACGTACTTGGGCGGGTCTGGTTTTGACTTGGGTTATTCTCTCTCCCTCGACACCAGCGGGAACGTATATGTGGCGGGGTTGACTTCTTCAGCAGACTTTCCGACGACGAGCGGGGCTTATGATACCTCTTATAATGGTTATGACGTCTTTGTCTCTAAGCTGAACAGTGGATTAACGAGCCTGCTGGCATCCACGTACCTGGGCGGGTCTAGTGCTGACGTGGGTTATTCTCTCTCACTCGACACAAGCGGGAACGTATATGTGACGGGGGAGACTGAGTCAACAGACTTTCCGGCGACGAGCGGGGCTCATGATACCTCTTATAATGGTGGTGATCGTGATGTCTTTGTCTCAAAGCTGAACAGTGGATTAACGAGCCTCCTGGCATCCACGTACTTGGGCGGGTCTAGTGATGACATGGGTTATTCTCTCGCCCTCGACACAAGCGGGAACGTATATGTGACGGGGTTGACCAGGTCAACAAACTTTCAGACGACGACCGGGGCGTATGATACCTCTTATACTGGTGGTTATTCTGATGTCTTTGTCTCGAAGCTGAACAGTGGATTAACGAGCCTCCTGGAATCCACGTTTCTGGGCGGGTCTGATTATGATTCTGGTGCGTCTCTCACCCTCGACACAAGCGGGAACGTATATGTGACGGGGATTACTTGGTCAACAGACTTTCCGACGGCGAGCGGGGCTTATGATACCTCTAATGGTGGTGATGGTGATGTCTTTGTCTCGAAGCTGAACAGTGGATTAACGAGCCTGCTGGCATCCACGTACCTGGGTGGGTCTGGTTTAGATGGTGGTGCGATAGGGGGAGTGGTGCTTTCTCTCGTCCTCGACACAAGCCTCGACACAAGCGGGAACGTATATGTGACGGGGGGGACTTCTTCAGCAGACTTTCCGACGACGAGCGGGGCGTACGAGAGGGCTTCTAATGGTTATTCAGATGCCTTTGTCTCAAAGTTTGGCAGCACTCTTTCTGCTTTTTCCATCTCACCAACCAGTAAATCCTTCTCTTCCGAAGGTGGTACCGGCATTGTCGTGGTAACGGCAGTATCAAACAGTCTCGTTTGGACGGCAGTGAGCAACGTAACATGGATAACGGTCACCACAGGTGGCACGGGGAGTGGGGAGGCTGCCTACTCGGTATCGGCTAATACCGACAGCGCACGCACAGGCACCATGACTATCGCAGGAGAGACCTTTACCGTAAGGCAATATGGTGGTTGCGCGTATACCATCTCACCAACCAGTCAATCCTTCACTTCCGGTGGTGGTACCGGCAGTGTCTCGGTAGAGGTAAAATTAGGCAGTTGCAGTTGGACGGCAAAGAGCAACGCATCATGGATAACGGTTACCTCAGGCGGCAGTGGCACGGGGAATGGAACGGTTACCTACTCGGTATTGGCCAATCCAGGCACAAACGTACGCATAGGTACCATAACTATTGCAAAAAACTCCTTTGTTGTAAGACAAGATGGCGCTTGCGCGTATACCATCTCGCCAACCAGTAAATCCTTCACTTCCGGTGGTGGTACCGGCAGTGTCTCGGTAGGGGTAAAATCCAGCAACTGTAGCTGGACGGCAGTGAGCAATGCGACATGGATAACGGTCACCTCAGGCGGCAGTGGCACAGGGAATGGGAGAGTTGTCTACTCGGTATCTGCCAATACCGGCACAAGCGCACGCACAGGGACCATGACTATCGCAGGAAAGACCTTTACGGTTAAGCAGGCAAAATGAAAACGATAAGCGGGTCTGATGATGTGCTGGTAAGCCTCATCTGAAACGTGGAGCAAAAGAGTCGCAAATTGAAGAGCTGGGTTAGATGGGGTTTTCCTCACCTACCCAGCTCTTCGTGTTTGTAGAAATGGAATTGAAACATCAAAAAAAGCGACCCGATGTAGAGAGACGCATTGCATGCGTCTTGTGTAATGCAATTAATGATGTACAGAGAGAAGAGAGACGCATGCAATGCGTCTCTACATCGGGCAGCAAATAAAGGTTGCAAAAGAAATCTGTGGTTTCCATGCTTCGACGGTCAGAGGTTTTGCCTTATTTGTGTGCGGTACTGTTTCTCATGCTAAATCTTCGCACAGGCTAGAAGCCTGTGCCACCTGTTCCCTATGCGCGCTTGTTCAACAAGACCGGTTTTTTACCGGGTTATTTATTATCCCCCGGAAGTAATTTGCTGCCCCTGATTATTCCGGCATAATTTCCACCCGGCAATAGACTTGGTGGCACAGGCATCTTGCCTGTGCGTTTATTAGCGTTCATTGGCGCTCATTCGCGGTTTCCAATCGCTTCTCCGTCATCCCTTAATCGTCGCATGTTCTCCGCGGAGTATCTTTATTTCACCGCTTTCCAGTCTAAGCATCAGTCCGCCATTATGGGATATGTCGATGACCCTGCCCACGTATTCCTTACTGCCGTCGGAAATAGTTACCGTTTCTCCGATGGTGACACAAAATTCCTTCCAGCATTCGGTGATGTATCTGTAGTGTGAATCCCTTAAAATCAGATACCACTTGTCAATATACTGAAGCAGCGTCCTTGCAAGCATCGTGCGGTTAATAGTCTCATTTTTTTCAATAGAAAGCGAGGTTGCCGGCAAACGCACCTGCTGCGGCAATTCCTCTTCCGGCAGATTCACGTTGATTCCTACCCCGATCAAAAATACCGTTTCCGTCTTCGATATCTTTTCAATCTCCACCAGCACGCCGCCGACCTTCTTGCCGGCGATCAGCACGTCGTTCGGCCACTTTATTTCAGCGGGAAGCAGCAGTGTCTCGCGGATAGCCTCGGTAATTGCGACCGATACGGCGCCGACCAGCAGGCACAATTGGTCTGACGGTATTTTGTGCTTTAACAGGATCGTAAAAAGCAATCCCTTGTATTTCGGGCAATGCCAGGCCTTGATGGAACGCCCCTTGCCGCGCGTTTGTAACTCCGCGAAGACCGCCATACCGTTTTTAAAATCCTTGCCCGTAAGCGTTTTTGCGATATCCATGGTGGACGTCGTTTGTTCGTAAGACCGCACATCACTGCCGATGACCTTCGTTTTCAAGCCCGACATGATTTCTTCAGGAATTAACCGGTCCGGCTGCTCAGCTTTGTTCGTTGGTATATCCGTGCGATTGGCTCGCATGGGTTTTTTTGCCGATTGATTTGGCATGGAACCTTAGTTTCTTCCGGAAATTATTGTAATTTTCAAATTAATGGAGAATGCTTCCGTCTGTATATGCCCCGTAGGGGCAACTGCTAATAGGCAGGCAATCGAGTGATTTATAACGATAAGCTTTTCCCTGTGATTGGAACTATAACATTCTAAAATCGTTAGACTGAAGTTGTAAAAGGTATTTATTTACAGTCCATAAGTCTTACTTATTACCCACAGATTCTGCGGACGAGCCGTTTAGGCTAAAGTCTCCAGCAGGCTCTTTACCTTTGATTTAACCTCTTCCAGTTTTACCAGGAAGGCCTCTCCGCTCTTCCTCAACTTTATCTCAACTTCCTTTGTCTCAACGAATTTTTTGCCGATGATGATTTTAATGGGAGCGCCAATAAGGTCTGCATCCTTAAACTTCACGCCGGGCCTGTGGTCTCTGTCGTCCATCAACACGTCGATACCGGAAACGCCCATAAGGTCGGCATAAATCTGGTTTGCCGCCTGAACTATGGCCGCGTCATTCATATTGATGGGGATCACGGCAACGTGGTAAGGAGTTATGGAGAGCGGCCATATAATGCCGTTTTCATCATGAGATTTTTCAATAAGGGAGGCAATGATGCGGTTGACCCCAATCCCGTAGCACCCCATAATCATTGAGGTTGACTTGCCGTTTGCGTCCAAATACACGGCCTTCAGGGCGTCGCTGTATTTCGTACCCAACTTGAACACGTGTCCGATTTCAATGCCGTGTGAAATCTCCAGTTCGTGATCACACTTCGCGCACCGGTCTCCCTGGGCTACAAACCGGAGGTTCGCTACCTGGTCAATCTTGAAATCCCTTTCCGGGTTCACGTTCAAGGTGTGCATATCCGCCTTATTTGCCCCGGCGGTAAAGTTGCGAAGCACGGACGCCGCCTGATCGGCAATAATTTTTATCTTCAAACCCATAGGCCCAGCAAATCCCACCGGGGCGCCGGTAACTTGCTCAATGGTCTTGTGGTCAGCGAGAGCCACCTCCTTTTGCCCCAGCAGCTTGCCCAGCTTCGACTCGTTTACCTCATGGTCTCCGCGCAAGAGGACGGCGATGGGCTGTCCACCGGCGACGTAGATCATCGTCTTCACCATAAGGCTTGGGCTTACCTTTAAAAAATCACCTACTTCCTGGATCGTGTGTTTACCGGGCGTGGCAACCTCTTTCGTTGCCAGAAGCGCCGATGGGTTTTCAGCAGGGATAGGCGCGGCCTCCGCGCGCTCGCGGTTGGCGCTATACCCGCACTTAGGGCAGATTATCAAGACGTCTTCCCCTACCGGACTCGGCACCATAAACTCATGAGAGACGTCTCCCCCCATAGCGCCGGAATCGGCCTCGACAATGATGTATTTGAGCCCGCACCGCGTAAAAAGGCGGCAGTAGGCGTCGTACATCAATTGATAGCTCTTGTTCAGCCCTTCGTAATCAACGTCAAAACTGTAGGCGTCCTTCATGATAAATTCCTTGCTGCGCATAACGCCGAACCTGGGGCGCGTCTCATCCCGGAATTTGGTCTGAATCTGATAAAAGGTCATGGGCAGTTGGCGGTAGGAGTTCACTTCGTTCCGCACAATATCGGTAATAATCTCTTCGTGGGTGGGACCTAATGCGGATATTTTACCGTGACGGTCCTTAAAGGTAATCAGGTCTTCACCGAAGACCGCTAAACGCCCGCTCTCCTCCAAAAGGTGCAACGGCTGGAGCGCCGGGAGAAACACCTCGATGGCGCCCGCCCGGTTCATCTCCTCCCGGACAATGTTAATTACCTTGTTTAAAACCAGCGTTCCGAGCGGCAAATAGGCATAAGCGCCAGCCGTGATTCTCCGGATGAGTCCGGCCCGTATCATAAGTTTATGACTGTCAATTTCCGCTTCAGACGGACTTTCCTTGAGCGTAGGAATCAGCGTTTGCGTCCATTTCATAGGTAGAGTTTCCTTAATAAAGTTATTGGTAATTGGTTTTGGTTAAGTTACAAAACATTACAGTTCGGCATCGTAGGGGCGGGGGTCTCCCCGCCCTTTCACGCTAATCCGTATAAATAAATTATGAAAATTGTAGCGCCGGTCTTCATGTCCGGCAATGTCATTGGGTATGCACGCCCAGCGGGGCATGAACCCCCGCGCTACAAGATTGCTCCGACAAAAAATATTATAAGTCTTTGTCACCCCCTTTCAAGAATTAAATTGGGCTTTGGGAAGCTTTTTTTGCTGCACGCGAAAACGAATCCTGTCCAGACCGCTTATTGCACCCATGATCCTGTCTTGATATAATTCCACCAACTTCATTGTAGTGTCCTCTAAATTGTCTGATTACTATTTACGAGGATACTACTATACCTTTTTATAGTCCAAAAACCACCTTTTTGGTTGCGGCCAAAGGCCGCGCTAGGTAATCTGTGGTTCCAAACGTTTTTATTCAGCCCTGAAATCAATTCAAAAAAAATAACCCTGTCAGGGTTTTAAACCCTGACAGGGTATCGGCGCTTTGGAGGGTGGGTGAACTGTTACAAAAAAAGAGGATAGGCAAAATGACCTATCCTCTCATGGTGGAGATACGGTGAACGTTGTTTGTAGAAGCTACTTTTTCGTTTCGGAATTTGTTTCTTTCTTTTCCTTTTCAACCGCTGCCTTTACGGCCTTTATGGTGGAGTCTCCATCCAACGTGATAAAGCCCCTGATATTTTCTAATTTCTTATCACCAATCCCGCTCACCTTCTTGATGTCGTCTAAGGTCTTGAAATTGCCGTTGCTCGTCCTGTACCTTATGATTTCCGCAGCCAGCTTTGGTCCAACACCCGGCAACAAGGCAAGTTGCGACTCGGTACCCGTGTTGATATTGACCTTTCCTTCAATCCCTTCAGCAAAAACACAAACACCTGCTATAAAAACAAAAAAACCGACAACCAACACAGTGCTCATACAACATTTACCCAACTTACCCATAAACTAACCCTCCTGTAAAAAAGTTACTGAAATATATAGCCAAACAATCCGGGTTTTCGATGCTTAAGCCAGGAAGCACAAGGGAGTCTTCCGGTATTTTTCGAAAAACAGAGGCTTTTGGCTATAGGACACGTGCGGGTTATGTAAGCAAAACGTAGGCCAAGTGCTGTAAAACCATTCATGAATCGTAGCGGTTTAACTCAACACATTAAACAGGGGGGCATAAGGATATGCCAGAGAATAGACGGAAGATTATAAAAACACCTTCTTTCCCTTTGTTTTCCCGTGTCACAGGCTCTATCCAGGCGCACCGCGATAAATAACGGCAAGAATCATGGTAGCTTTGTGAGCCGTGTGCATCAGGACTTTATCAAACACCGCCGGAAAATAAAGATTGCGAAAGGAACAAAATTGTTACTACCGATGGACAAAAAATGGTTACTTTTTTATCCTGTAAGGTTGTTTGCTTTTCACTGGACCCGGAGGGGCTGCCTATTTGTAGCATTCCATGCGAACTATTACCTTTTTTTTTATCGTTTACCCGGTATAATAAATAGGTCTGTTTTAGATGAACCGTTCTGCTGGTATTCAAGACAGGGCTGGAATACAACAACCGTAGCAATTTTGATTATTTTTTTCATACACCGAAACTATGTTGCGAGCGCCACGCGAACCGTTGCGTGCGCCCACATGCGTAAATCGCCGGAAAACCGGATCATTCTGATAGTTCCCCGAAGGAGGAAAGCAATGCTTAATCCACTGCGATATGCAAATACATCCATTACCTTTTTTGCCGCCGTGCTGCTTCTTGTCTGGTCGCTTTTGACCGCCGGCTGCGCCACACAAAAGGAGGCGGCCACCATTCCTGCGAATGAACCGGCTTCCGCGCCGAAAACGGAAAGGGGCATTACCGGGGAATCGTTACGCTGCATTAGTTGCCATGAAGAACGAGGCGTGGCGCACGGTTGGGTTGCAGATTGGGAGGGCAGCGCACACGCCAGGAAGGGTGTTGGGTGTGAGGCGTGCCATATTAATACGGATACAGAACCGGCCATTAAGGAGGCACTGGAGCTTGCCTATCTGAGCGCCGAAGCGTGCGCGTGTGAGGACATACGGGTGAGCCGCCGTGTAGTTGCGGGTAATTGCGGGAAATGCCATCTGAAGCAGTACCATGAGTTCATGAAGAGCCGCCATTCTCTCGGCTGGAAAAGGATGCTGGATTGCAATAAATCAATTGCTCCTTCTCTCAATGCCCGTTCCGCGCAGTGTGAACAGTGCCACAACATTCAATTTAAGTGCGATTCGTGCCATACAAGGCACACCTTCAGCACCCTCGAGGCCAGAACGCCCGAGGCGTGCAGGACGTGCCATTCGGGAACCGACAGCTCACAATATGAGATATATCTTGCTTCCAAGCATGGGGTTCTTTATTCTGCAAGCCAATCGTTTATACTGAGGGACACCCGGTCGGTTGGGTCGATGCGGTCGCCCGTATGTGTTACCTGCCACATGCCGCAGGGGTCGCACGATATGAGCTTTGGTCTTGCTTATGGACCGGTAGGAAGCGGGGCGTCGTATATCGATAAAAACGGCAACCGTGCAGATGATGCAGCATTGAGCAAAAGACGGGGTGACATGCTATCGATTTGCAATAATTGCCACTCGCCACATTTTGCAAAGAAGTCGTTGGAAACGGCAGACGCGCTTCATAAAAGCGCGGAGGACGTAATAAAAGAGGCGTTTGGCATTATCGCCGGCTTGGGAAAGGATGGCCACAGTCTTTCCCTTACAGACAAAACAGCAGGCGCGTCCCTCCTCGGGCACACCCTTGTTCCCAACGTAGAGACCGTGCCGGAAATAGAACTACTCTTTGCAAGATTGGTGAATAACGCCTCCGTCGTCTGGAAGGGGGCGTATCACAACAATCCGGCCTATACCCATTTGCAGGGGTGGATGAAACTGCAAATGGGTCTGAGCGACATCAAGTCCGAAGCTCAAAGGATGCGGGACGACGCGGAGATTAAAAGGAAGATGGAGAGCAAGCTGAGGTAAGGGTCGTAGGGTGGATTAAGCGAAGCGTATCCACCAAATAATGAATTTTCCTTATTCCTCTGAATCGGGAATTCTTATACAATTAAATTAGGCCTTCGGCGGCTTTTAACAGCGTAGTGGCAAGGCGCGCCTTGCCACTATACGTACATTTGAATTTTCTATCCATTGAATTCGGTCGCCTACGGCGACGGTTTTTTCATGTAGAGCGAAGAGTTTCTCCACTCTACAACAGGCCCGAAGGGCAGAAAGAATATAGCCAGGGGTGAAGCCCCTGGTAAAGAAACAAAAGATAAACAGCCCCGTAGGGGAGACAGGAAAGGGCACACAACATGGATGGGACACCAATTTTTTTTCTAACATTAATTATTATTTTGATCACGAAAACAAAACGTCCTGCCTCCCCTTCGGGGCTTGTATTATTTTGTTGTCTTAACAGGGGGCTTCACCCCCCGCTATATCCTGTCGGCCTTTCAGGCCTATCGTTGAAATTCCTACACATGTACGTAGGGCAAGGCTTCAGCCTTGCCACTCTCTGAATACGTAACAGGGGTTGCCTCCCCGGTTTTTTTGATACCAGCCGGAGTGCTACAAAAAGGACGTCTCACATGGAAAATAATGAACCACGAGAACTACCATCAAACGGAAAGCCTGTAGAAAGGTTGGAAAACCCGCCGCAGCCGGTGAAGGACGCATCCGGCGCATCAGAATCCCGGCAGACGTCTGACGAGCAATTACAAGGCATTGCCGTGGCGCTTTCTACCCAAAACGCAATCCTTAAGGACATAAAAGCAGAATTGGCGTCCAGGGCGTCGTACGACGCGGCAAAGGAGAAGGCCATTGATAAGTTGAGCGAGGAGCTAAAACTGTATCGTGACAATTTCATATTTCAATCACAAAAGCCCGTTTTTGTAGAGCTTATTATGCTCTATGATAATCTCACGCAGACGTTAAACCTCCTCGAAGGCGGCCAGGCGCACGACGCCGATACCTGCCTGACGGTAAAGAACAACCTCCGCAACATAAAAGAAGAACTACTCGAAATCCTTTACCGTAGGGACGTCACCCCCTTCGTTGAACATCCCGAAACGCTCGACTACAAATTGCACAAAACCGTGGGAACAGTCACCACCGGCGTTGAAGGAGAAAACAACAAGGTAGACGCCATCCGCAAGACCGGTTTTTGCTGGAATGATAAGGTGATAAGGCCTGAAGAGGTTGTTATAAAAAAATACCGCAAACCGTGAGACTGAAATCTTGAAAAGCAACCTTATTGGATACATTAAACGGAAATCTTTATTGTACAAAACAGCGGTAGAATACGGCGATTATACAATAAACCATATTCAGGGTTGTTCTCACGGGTGCATATACCCATGCTACGCCATGCTCATGGCCAGAAGGTTTGGCAAGGTAGCGACTTATGAGGAGTGGTTAAGGCCAAAGATCGTTGAAAACGCCGTAGAATTGCTGACGAAAGAAATTCCAAGACACAAGACCAAAATAAAATTCGTTCACTTTTGTTTTAGCACTGACCCATTTATGTACGGGTACAAGGAAATCGAGGAATTAAGCGTCAAACTGATTAAAATGCTTAATGAAGCCCACATTAAGTGTACTGCTTTGACAAAAGGTTGTTTACCTGTAGAGCTGGCAAGGCTTTCAGATGATAACGAATTCGGGATTACCCTCGTTTCGTTAGATGAAAAGTTTAGGGAGAAAAACGAGCCTTTTTCTGCATCGTACAAAGAAAGAATTGGATGCCTTTATAAATTGCATAAGAGTGGAATAAAAACGTGGGTAAGCATTGAACCTTATCCTACCCCCAACATAATTCAGCAAGATTTTGACGATATTCTCAATGCCATATCCTTTGTTGATAAAATTATTTTCGGAAAGATGAATTACAATGCAATGGTTTCTAAATACGCAGGTTATAAGGAATACTTTAATTTATTGAGCGAAAAGGTAATTAATTTTTGCCGGAAAAACAACAAAATATATCACATAAAAGAGGGGACGATTACAAAATAAATCGTACACTTCGGTTTTTGAAGAAACCCTGAAAAGCTCCGTGAGGAGCGGCGCATAAAGCGCCTAAATAATATTAGCAACATAGCCCCAAAGGGGCACAGCCCAGGGCAGCGCCCTGGGTTTAGCATTATTAGCAAAACAAGCCCTGAAGGGGCGATATTGGGTACAAAATAACGGTTCATTCCGTATTACGCCCCTTCAGGGCTTGCCGGTTTTTCCGAGTCCCCAGGGCGTTGCCCTGGGCTAAGCTATTTCGCCCCTTCAGGGCTAACAAAAACAAGAGTTTCCTGGTGATTATTGATTCCTTAACTTATCACGTATGCCCTGCACCCCTCCTGTGGGGGGAATACCGGCGGATGTATTAATTTAAATGGCAACACATTACAAGGGAGATACAAAATGTTCCCGCAGAAATTTAAAGTCGTAGGCATTGACCTGGGCACGTCCTTCTCAGCCATTGCCCATATTAACGAAGATACCAACAAGGCTGAAATTATTCCCAGTCCCGATCAGCACAGGATCATACCTTCCGTTGTTCTTATAGAAGACGAGTCAAACGTTATCGTTGGAGAAATAGCCAAGCAAAATGCCGTTGCAGAGCCAAACAAGGTGGTGGAATTCGTCAAACGGCAAATGGGAAAGCCGAAGGAAGACAAAAAGGACGAGCATGGCAACGTTGTGACGCAGGGGTGGTGCTTTGAATACAACGGCAAAAAATACAGCGCGCAGGAGATATCCGCCTTCATCCTGAAAAGGCTGAAAAATGACGCCGAGGCACGGCTGGGAATGACGATTACCGACGCCGTAATTACCTGCCCCGCTTACTTCGGCGACCCGGAACGAGCGGCCACCAGGGAGGCCGGTATTATCGCCGGTTTTAACGTGAAGGCCGTTATAGATGAACCGGTCGCCGCCGCGCTGTCTTATGGACTGGACAAGCTCGGCAAAGACCAGAAGGTGTTCGTCTTCGATCTGGGCGGCGGCACCTTTGACGTGGTTGTCCTTGAAATAAAAGGGGGCTGCATCAGGGAAATAGCGGTCAACGGAGACCACATGCTGGGCGGTAAGGACTGGGACGACGAGATTATCAGGCACGTTGCAAACGCCTTTAAGGAAAAATACGGCACGGACCCGCTGGACGACCTGTCGTCCTACCAGGACCTGCAACTGAGGGCCGTCAAGGCCAAGGAGGAACTCTCCAGACGCGAGAAGACAAAGATCATGTGCGTCCACGCGGGAAATACCATGATTACCGAGCTGACCAGGGACACGTTTGAGGAGCTAACCAGGCCTCTCGTAAACAGATGCCAGGTGCTTTGCGATATTGTCCTGAGCGAGGCAAACATGACGTGGAACGATATCGACACCGTGTTGCTCGTCGGCGGCTCTACAAGGATGCCCATCATTAAAAAAATGGTGGCCGAAATCACTGGCAAGACGCCCTGCGAAGAACTGAACCCCGACGAATGCGTCGCGCTGGGAGCCGCGTGGCATGGCGCAATGCTGGCGGTTAACGAAGGTCTTGCCCCGGAAGAATTGGCGCGGAAGTTGTCGATTGTCCACGTAGAGAAGGTAAGCTCGCATAATCTGGGCGTTATCGCCTTTAATGCCGAGGGCAAGGAGCGGAACTATCTCATGATACCGCGATTCACCCCATTGCCCGTCGACAAAAAGGATGATTTTAAAACAGCGGTCGCAAACCAAAGCTCCGTCTTAATCCGGGTGTTGGAGGGCGGCATCATGGGTGAAGACAGCACATGCGACCCCAAGGACTGCAACCTGATCGCAAAGGGCGTAATCGACGCCATCCCCCCATCGCCGCAGGGCAGCCTCGTGGAAATTACCTACCGCTATACGACGGCGGGCATACTTGAGGTATACGGTAAACACGTATTATCGGGAAAAGACGTTAAAATCGCCGTTGAACACACGGGTGGCTTGTCGAATCAGGAATTGATAAAGGCAGGCAAGGACGTTCAAAATGCCAGCGTGACGGGGTAGGCTCCTTTTCCCTTTTGATAGCATTTTTATGTATGCGGGTTTGAAGGTAAGTATGATTCCAGAGAAGCCCACCCTGACACCTTTCCCAGGAAGGGAATTCTGAAGGTTGAGACAATATCCTGGCATGGTATCGCCATCGTTATCGTGATAATTAATATCGAATATCGAACAAGGAATTTCGAATTACGAGGTTTTCTTACCCACTTCAACATTCGAAATTCCTTGTTCGATATTCATAATTCGCTACCCCCTTAAAAATCTGTGTAATCTGTGAAATCTGTGGTTTCAGTCGTTATTAATCAGTCCGAGGCCCTGCCTCGCTCAATATCGGAAACTGAACATGGCGGTAACGTTCGAGCCTGACAACTATTTTACCAACGGCGAATGGAAAGAGGCTATCGATCCATCCAAAAACTATTACGAACGGATGGGGTTGGCTTTGGAAGACGCCCCTTCTTTGCCGGACGTCAAAACGGCCTTTCATAAGCGCTACGACTGGTGGAGGGACGTTAATAAGAGATACACCACCAACCCAGCAAACACAAAGACAAAAGACACCGGCCCCGTTTCAAAGGAGGCGATGGAGAAGCTTCACGACGCATATACCATTCTGAGCAATCCGGAAAAAAGGAAGGCGTATGACGCGTCGTTGCGGGAGGTTGCGGACAAAAAATCTCACGAAGAGTTCCTCCGGATCGTCCGCATCGTATTGCTGGACAAAGTCCTTTCCCTGGAAGGCAAGAAAATACTCCTCAATTGCGCACAAACGCTGAACATTGACAAGACAACCGCGATGGAAATGGTGTCCCAGGAAATGCAAAAGATTGGCGCCGGTTACAGCACGGAAGCGCCCGTCAGTGTCAAGGAAAAGAAGATAAACTATTATCAATTACTGGACGTCGATCATGCCGCGACAAACGCGGAGATTGAGGCGGCCTACAAGAAGCAATGCCTTGTCTGGAACAGCCTTTCCCAACATCCCAAGTTCAAGGACAGCGCGCGGCAAAAATTAATACTGCTGCAGGAAGCCATTGATACGTTGCTTGACCGAAACAAACGCAGTAAGTACGACCGGCAATTGCTGCAGCCTGCCGGCGACCCTACATCCAAAAGCCCAAAGAAAAAAGGCAAACCCCTGCCCATCATCATATTCGCCGCCTCGCTCTTGGTTATTTTGTTCATTGTGGGCGCCGTTGTGCGGTGGAATACTGCGTCACACGTACAATACGTACAATATACACCAATCGTAACGCAGGAGCATAAACCGCCCGAAACGAATAATGAGGTCATTGAAGTTGAGGAAAAAGCTTCTCCCCGGAACGGCTGGCTGGGCGTTGTTGTACAGGACCTGGACGCCGATTTGGCGCGGGCGTTCAACGTTTCCCGGACGGAAGGCACCCTCGTTAATGAGATTATTAATGACTCCCCGGCAAAGTCAGCAGGCCTTGTGTGCGGTGACATTATATTGGAATATAACGGCAAACCGGTCAAACATGGTAACCATTTCCTCCATATTGTCTCACAGACAAGGGCCGGGGCAACGGCAAAGATTAAGATATTGAGGGACAATGAGGAGCAGTTCGTGGAAGCCGTCCTAGGAGAACCTCCGGAGGAAACAACAGCCCCGGACGCCGCGGCCATCCCGTATGAAAAAAAGATTGGCTTGTCCCTTCAAAACATAACGCAGGAAATAGCTCAAAAACTGGGTGTGGAAAAAAACAGTGGAGTTGTGGTTTCCGGTGTAGAATCGGGTAGCCGTGCGGCTGCCACCGGTCTGCAAAAGGGGGACATCATCAACGAGGTCAACAAAAAGGAGATTAAATCGGTAGCCGACTTTAGACGGGCGCTGGGTTTCCTGGACAGGGAAAAGGCCTTCCGTATCCACGTCAAACGCGGCGATATCTCCGTGTACATGATGGTTAAGGAATTATCAGACAGGTAAATCACTAATTAAATCGAATAGCGAACAAGGAATACTGAATGTTGAAGTGGGTAAGAAAACCTCATAATTCAAAATTCCTTGTTCGATATTCGCATTCAGTGACAATTCATGAATTACCAGTCGTTGTTAATGGCCGCAGAAGGCTTAATTTGAGAATCCCCCCCGGATCACCTATGCTAAAGCCCAATAGCTTGCCCGGTTCTTCAATGAGTTGTCTGGGTAAAGAGCCTTTTCCAATTATCCCGTCCGTCTACAATCTCTGCGCCAATTTGATATCTGTTTTGGCGCATTCTTTTTGCAAATGCTACGCGAATGGAGAAATTGTCGGATTTGTGATCGTCGGTATTCAGAATCATCTTACCCGAATATACATTACCAATTTTGGCTGCAAATTCAACCTCACCCCGAAATCCCATTTTGCTGAGATCCTTTATTGTACACATATTCCAGGTACTGTCCGTTTTAATTTCAATAGACTGGAGCTGATGCAAGCCGCTTACAATCTTTAACGCGGCCAAGTACCTGTTTGCCTCCCTTTTTTCAGGTATGGCAACCTTTATGTCCGTTGCCGTTGAAACAACCTTGTTGCGTCCACTTTTTTTCCCCAAATAGAGAAACCTGTCTGCTGAGGCAGTTATCTCTTCTACGGTCTTCCCGTCCGCAGGGTAACAGGCTACGCCGGCCGTTATTGTCACCTTCTCTTTCTGTCCATTCCCTACCTCTATAGCAAGGTCCTTTTCTATTGCAGACCGGAGTTTTTCGGCGTTTGCGACGGCCCCGGGTTTATTTGTCCCCGGCAACAAAATGATAAACTCTTCACCGCCGTACCGGGCAACAACATCACTCTGTCTCACATTCAATTTTAAAACAGCCGCCAGCCTTCTCAATACTTCATCGCCAAGCATGTGACCGTAAGTGTCATTAAAATATTTAAAATGGTCAATGCCCACCAAGATTATTGAAAAAAACTCCCCACACCTTTCCGCCTGACTATATTCTCTCTGACAGCTCTCGAGAAAGTATCTCCTGGTATACAGTCTCGTCAACTCATCCACCATAGAAATCCTTTGCGCATGCTCATAATTACGCGCCCTTTCTATGGCAACTGCGACATTTTGTGCTATGGCCATAAACCACATTTTATCCGTATCCTTGAAGGCATTTGTCTCATTCTTGTGAACGTTCAAAACCCCAATTACTTTGTCATTATTTAACTTTAATGGTATGGAGAGAAAAGACCCGATATCGGGCATCGTTCCTTTGTAAAAGAGAAATCGAGGGTCTTTACTTGTGTCAGGAATCAATATAGGCTCGCCGGTCTCGGCAACAAGACCGGAAATTCCTTCGCCCACTTTAAACGTTATGCCTTTTATTTCTCCAAAGCCGCTGTCATCCGCCTTCCACATCTTCAGTTCGTTACATCCTTCATCAATCAGCATGAAACAGAAATCCTCAATTTTTAAGGACTCCTTCAAAACGTTTATCGTGTTGTGAAAAAGTTCATTCAACTGGAGTGAAACGTTTAGATTTTTACTGAGGTTGTATAGTATGTAAAGCTCAAAAAGGCGTTCCTTTAATGCCTCACTCTCCTTCTGTGCAAAAGCAAAAAGGTCATATTCATTGCCAACCTGTGAATTTTTGGGGGTATTCATCGGGTTTTTTCCCTCATATCCTTATCGTAATGTTTAGGGATTTCAAACCTTCGCAGAGACACATTGCTATGCGTTTCTGTATAGGCTGCAATCAAAGATTACAAAAGGCTTAATTTATTTGAATAGAACGATATTTTCTCAGACATGGAATTGTTTATACAACCTTTACCTTTGGCTGTCAATATAAATGTCTGAGCCTGTACCGAGCACAACGTCCATCAAATCAATCGCTGTAGCTCAGGGCTTCAGCCCTGATGGAGCTTGCATTATACGTCGCGCTGAAAAACCGCACACAAGATGCTGGCACCAATGTCGAGCGCAACGTTCATCAAACCTGAAGGTTTGAGCTACAGCCATGTCTACCGCGCGCTTAAAACTACACGTAACCGGAACTGCCATAGTTTTTATCTGTGAAATCTGTGGTTTTCGGTAGTTTCTTTCAAAACGGGAACGCCTGCTATTAAGCCAACATGTCAAGGGTGATTAAGGCCATAATTTCTGCAAAGTCTACCAATTCCTTAATGCTGATTGACTCGTTTGTGGCGTGAGCCTCTGCTTCGTCCCCCGGACCGAACCCGACGGCGGTTATGCCGCTCTGGATGAGTTGTTTTGTTACCGTCGCGCCGGACATCCCTTTCGGTTTCGGTCTGGCGCCCAGAACAGACTCCGTATGCCTTGAGATTATTTCCACCAGCGGATTGTCTATCGGTACGGCGGTGGGCAACTGGTGGGAAATGATTTTTACCTCAAAGCGCCCCTTGCTTAGCGACTCCACCTTCTTTGTGGCGCTGGTCAGGTTCTCCATGATACGGGAGATGGGTTTTGTCTCAAAGCGACCCTCGCTTTGGGATTCCACCTCCTTTACAATACTTATCAGGTTTGCCATGATTTCATCCCCGGAGTCGCCCGGCAGGTAACGGATGTCTAACTGCGCCTTGCACAGCGCGGGTACGATGTTGGGCGACGTTCCGCCGTGGATGGAGCCGAGGTTCAGGGTTGGCGGGGTATGGAGCGGATGGGAGGTGTGCTTGAATTTCATCTGTTTTATGCGTCCCAGCAGGGCGATGAGATGCCAGACGGCGTTGTTGCCCATTTCCGGCCTGGAACCGTGCGATTGCTTGCCGTGCGAGATTATTTCAAGGAATAACGCGCCCTTTTCCGTTACATCAATCATTTGCATATTATGTGCCACGTCGGGGATGATGGCATAATCAGCACGGATACCGCACTCTTTTACCAGGTACTCCAGTCCCAGGTTTGAGCCTCGTTCCTCATCGGCAGCGCCAATGAGGATGAGTTGCCCCTTCAACCGGGATTCGTTCTCCTTGAGAAACCGGGCAACGGCCATCATGGCGGCCATTTGCCCCTTGTTATCGGATGCGCCTCTGCCGAAGATACGTCCATTCTCAACCCAGGCGTCAAACGGGTTACTTTTCCACTCGTCGCCCGCAGGCACAACGTCCAGATGGCAGGCAACCAGTAGCGAGGGCGAGCCGCTGCCAATGCGCCCGACGATGTTCGTCCTGTCCTTTGTTTTCTCAAAGAGGGTATAAGGAATGCCTAAAGAGGTAAAAAATGCCTCAACAACGCGGGCTGCAACTATTTCATTGCCCGGCGGGTTTTCCGTCCTGGCATTGATTAATTTACGCGTGTCATCTACAATTCTTTGCTCTTCATTTTGCATGTAGCTTTTAATAGATTTTGCGAGACTACCGGTAAGATTGCCGTTCATAAAGCTCCTGAGAAATATGTAGGGTGGATTAAGTGAAGCGTATCCACCAGATAATGATTTTTCCTTGTTCCCAAAATTTGGAATTTCTGTACAATTTAATTATTCGTTTCTTGTTATATGTTATTCATTAAATGAAACCTTCGGCGACATTTAACAGTGTAGTGGCAAGGCGCGCCTTGCCACTACACGTACATTTGAATTTCCTATACGTTAAATAATGATAGCGTATTAAAGCGGCAAAGAGAATAAGAAACTGGCGCTTTATTATCAGGTTCGGCGTTTTAGCAGTTTATCTCTTCAGAGACTAAGTAGTTACAAACAACCCCCCTTCTTTTTTGACATACGATACATTGTTTGTTATGATAAAGTCAAAAAAAAGATGGGCGGGACATTGAAGAAAGCGAAAATACTGGTTACGGACGATATTAAACAAAACGTAAAATTGTTACGGGTAATTCTTACTGCTTCAGATTACGACGTGATTGAGGCCTACGACGGCGCAGAAGCGCTGGAAAAGGCGCGGGCGGAAAGGCCGGACCTTATCATCATGGACGTTATGATGCCCCGCCTCACGGGATACGAGGCGTGCCGGAAGCTGCGCGAGGATGAGGCGCTCAGAGATATCCCCGTCATTATGGTAACGGCCCTGCACGAAATGGATGACCGGATTAAGGGCATCGAAGCGGGCGCCGACGACTTCATCAGCAAGCCCTTCAATAAGGTGGAACTGCTTGCGCGGGTAAAATCGCTGCTTCGCACAAGGCGTCCGGCGGAAAAAAAGGATGAGGATTCGATGCTGGATGCGATATTGCCCGATCTGGCAGAAGGCGTGGTCATTACCGACGGGCAGTGGAAGGTCAAACGGATAAACAAGGCGGCCGGAGAGTTCCTTCATCCCTACGAGCCATTAGTGGGGGATATGGATTTCTCGGCGTATCTGTCGCAGAGAAGCCTGTCAATACCTGCCGATACGATATTCCATACGCAGGAAAGGGCCACCGATTTCCTAATACTACCTACAAACAATCAAAACATGCCGGTTTTGAACGCCAGGGTAACGAGGGTACTTGATGAGGATGGCGCATTGACAGGTATTGCCTGTATTCTCAAGAATAAATAATAGCGGGAGAGATATCATCGAACATACCCACAGCATAGATTACTATCACGGCGAGGATGCACACAACCACAGGCAGGAATACCGGCAGCAGGAACGGAAGAGGCTGATCCTCGCCAGCGCCATTACGGGCGGCATATTCATCGTAGAAATCGTCGGAGGGGTTCTTTCCAACAGCCTTGCCTTAATGAGCGACGCCGGCCACATGCTCACCCATCTCTTTGCGCTGCTGATAAGCCTTTTTGCGGTATTCTTTGCCACAAAACCACCGACGGACAAGAAGACTTATGGCTTCTTTCGGCTGGAAATATTGGCGGCGCTGTTTAATGGAGTTACCCTTGTCGTAATTGCCGCGTGGATATTTTATGAGGCATACCTGCGGTTTATGCACCCGGAAACCATCTCCAGCGGCAAGATGCTTGTCATTGCCGTTGTGGGTCTGATCGCCAATGTGAGCTGCGCTTATATCCTCAAAGGCGACGGCCATGATCACGAGCATGGGATCGGACACAGCCTGAACCTGAAGTCTGCGTTTGTTCACATGCTGGGAGACACCGTGTCCTCGGTCGGGGTTATCTTTGGGGCGGTTATTATTTACTATACCGGCTGGTTTGTTATCGACCCCATCATTAGCGTCGTGATCTGCGTGCTGATACTCCTTTGGTCTTATAAGTTGATTATGGAATCGGTTGACGTCCTGCTGGAGGCCACTCCAAAGTCGATTAATATCGACGAACTCATCGAAAGCCTCAAACAAATTTCCGGCATTGATAACGCGCACGATATCCACGTATGGACAATAACTTCGGGTATGTATGCCATGAGCGCCCATATTGATACGAAGGACATGCTTATCAGTGAAACTACGAAACTCTCCAAGGATATCAACGGCGTGGTAAACAAGAAATTCAAGATCGGGCACACCGTCATCCAATTCGGATGTGAGTGTAAAACCAATAATACGCAGACCTGTTACAACCATCTTAACCACCATAACCATAGGGAAACGACACATGACAACGAAAACACCCATCGTCATTGATTTTGACGGCACTATTTGTGAACACAAGTTCCCGGATATCGGAGAACCCATGCCGGGGGTAAAAGAGGCGCTGGAAACCCTGAAAAATGCAGGATTTCGGGTTATCATCCATTCCTGCAGGACGGCATCGTATTGGAAAAACATACTGCCGGGCAATCAGCCAAAGCTCGTTGAAGGGTTCATGAAGTATCATAAGCTACCTTATGACACGATATGGACGCCTGATAAACCCATTGGCGTGGCCTACATCGACGATAAGGCTATCCGGTTCGATAATAATTGGAGCGATATTGCCGGGAATATCCAGAAGTATACGAAAAGGGCGGAGGGTTGATTGACGCCACCGGCGGGTTCAAATTGTAAACCTGAATCTGACCGAGTTCCGTTAGGAACAATATATTGGTAGAAGAAAAACAGAGAAACAGTGCTAGTTCCATAGGAACGGTATATTGGTAGAACAATTGGGTTTTAAATATATCATGCCCTGAAAGGGCGTAATATATCGTACCTTTATCCTAGAAAACAGTTGGCTTTTGAGGCATTAAATGAGTGACATTTCAAAAACCGATACACGAACGGCTGCTATCCAGATGGAGACGGATGGCATAAAGTTTTATAGCGATTTGGCGGCAAAAACCCTGCATCCCATGGGAAAGGCCATGTTCAAGTCATTTGCGGAAGACGAGAAATCGCACGCAAAGAGGCTCCGTGCATTGTTATCGAATGACAAGGAGGCGTCCCCGTCCGGAGAAAAGGATACAGCGCATCCGGGCGAAAGGGTGGTTACGATTTTCCAAAAGATGGGCAGGGAGTTGAAACACAAGGTTGATGTCAATACTAATGACATAGAGGCCGTGCGCCTTGCCATGAAGATGGAGGAAAGCGGAACAAAATTCTACGAACAGGCTGCAAAAGACGCCCGTAACACAAAAGACGCCGAAACCTACCGTTTCCTCGCAAATGAAGAAAAGATACATTGCGCCATCCTGAAAAACACCCTTGAATGCCTGGAAAATGCGGAAAAATGGGAGGCTGAAAAAGAAGGGCGTATTTACGATGTGTGGATGAATATGATTAATAAAAAAATATGAACACACCAAATGATGAGCTATTTCGCATGGAAAAGGACTCTATGGGGGAAATGCTGGTTCCCCATGAGGCCTATTACGGGATTCAAACGGCCAGGGCAATTGAAAATTTCCCTATTAGCGGTCAACAATCCTACCCACTCTTCACCATGGCCATCGTTCACATTAAAAAGGCGTCCGCTGCGGTCAACATAGAACTCGGATGCCTTGACGGCAAGATCGGCAACGTGATTATCCTGGCATGCGACCGCATACTGAACGGTGATTTTCACGATCAGTTTTTAGTGGACGTCTACCAGGCCGGAGCGGGCACCTCCCACCACATGAACGTAAATGAAGTTATCGCCAACGTTGCCATTGAGATGCTGGGCGGACGGAAGGGGAACTATGCCATCGTGCATCCGAATGACCACGTTAATTACGGACAGTCCACCAACGACGTCTACCCAACCGCCATGCGCATTGCAGCATTGCAGATGGCACACAAATTGGTCAAAAACATGCATGGCCTGACTGAGGCCTTCGATCAAAAGGCAATGGAATTTGATTCAATTATCAAATCAGCGCGCACCCATCTCCAGGATGCCGTGCCGATTCGGGTAGGACAGGAATTTTCAGGCTACACGGCGTCCCTTTTGAGGACAACCAGGGGGATTGAAAAGGCAATGGAGTCCCTGGAAGAACTGGGCATTGGTGGTAGCGCCGCCGGCACAGGAATCAACGCCCACCCGGCATATACCGGCAAGGTGGTCGAAAAACTCAGGCAGATGACGCACCTGAACCTCAAAGAGTCGAAGAACAAATTCGAGGCCATGCAGAGCAACGCGCCATTTGTAGCCCTTTCCGGCGCTATTCGGGCGGTTGCCGTGGAACTCATCCGCATTGCCAACGACCTTCGCTTGATGAATTCCGGGCCGAATACGGGGTTGGCCGAGATTGAACTACCGGCAATACAGCCCGGATCGTCAATTATGCCGGGGAAGGTCAATCCGGTAATACCTGAAATGCTCGCCATGGTTTGTTTTTCCATCCTGGGCAACGACGCCTCTATTGTCATGGCCGCACAGGCGGGGCAATTTGAGCTTAACGTTATGATGCCCCTGATTCAATACAAGATGCTCGATTCCATCCTCATCCTCACCAACGCCGCAAAGGCATTTTGTGACAAATGTGTCTCCGGTATTACGGTCAACGCGGAAAAATGCCGTGATTACGCCCTGCGCAGCCTGGGTATTGCCACCGTATTGAACCCGCTGATAGGTTATGCAAAGGCGGCCGACGTGGTAAAGGAGTCGATGAAAACCGGCAAATCAGTGCGAGACATTATCCTCGAAAGGAACATCCTTTCACCGGAAAAAATTGACCAGGTACTGTCTCCCCTGGCGATGACCGAACCGCGAAAAAAAGAAGCGATTATGTAAAAATCCTCTCCGGGGCGACTGAGTAATACGACAATCTGCGTAATCTGTGGTTTCCAATGTTTTTAGCCATGCCGCACGATTTTTACCAATCTCCAATCCTTCCCCCACTTTCTTATTGCTTTTCACCCTGGATAGCCTTATAGTACGCAACACAGTTGCGTTCCTTTCCCGTTGTTTCTGTAGTTCCAAAATCTCTACAGGGGCTTCTATGCTCGAATCCTTTCGACTGGCAAAATTCAGGTTTACGGTATGCGCACGTGAACAGATACGCCTTCCGGACTACAAAGGCGCCGTCTTTCGCGGTGGTTTCGGATACGCCTTCAAAAAGGTCGTCTGCGTGGTAAAAGGCAAGCCATGCGACGCATGCCTTTTGAAGCAGAAATGCATCTATTCGTATATCTTTGAGACCCCGCCCCCGGACGACACAGAAATACTTCGGCTCTATCCCAAAGTGCCGCACCCTTTTGTCATTGAACCGCCCGTTACCGAAAAACAGGTCTTTGCGCCCGGCGAACCATTTTCCTTTCACCTGATCCTCATCGGAAACGCCATAGACTACCTGCCCTACTTCATCTACACCTTTACCGAATTAGGGAAACAAGGCATCGGGAGTCATCGCGGAAAATACAGCCTCGAACAAGTTGAAGGCGTCGGCCTGGACGGCAAGTCCGTAGAGATTTACACCCATAAAACCCAAACCCTCGCCAACCGTTACCCCATCATACAAGCCCATCAATTAGACCATCAACGCCTTGCCCCTGCCGCCTCACACGCGGAAGAGAAGCACGTTGTCGTAAGCGCCCAATCAAATGGAGAAGCAGGGTTGAACGCCCCGGCAGCCGCGTCCTCGCATGAAGGTATAAATAGTTCCACCACGGGAGAAAACCATCACAACACAATAACCATCTCCCTGCGCACCCCCTTACGCATTCGTTTTGACGGACAAATAGCCAGCCGCCTGGAATTCCACGTCCTCTTCAGAAACCTCCTGCGCCGCGTCTCGTCGCTCTCCTATTTCCATTGCGGCAAGAAACTGGACGTGGACTTCAAGGGGATCATCCAAAAGGCCGTTACCGTAAAGCAAACACAGTCGGACCTCCACTGGTACGACTGGAAACGCTACTCAACCCGACAGGAAGAATGGATGTCGCTGGGCGGCATAGTTGGCAATGTTTCATACGAAGGAGACCTGTCCGATTTCATGACGTTATTAAGGCTTGGTGAATATGTCCACGTGGGGAAGGGGACGTCGTTTGGGTTGGGGAAGTATGAGATGCTGTAAATTATGTTATAAACATTTGCCACAGAGAACACGGAGGACACAGAGAAATGTAAGGGCGAACGGGCGTTGGTTTTTACTCTGGGATCTCTGTGGCTACAAAACCGATGAAGTCATGATTTTACCGGTGACAGACTTGAAGATCGCAGGAGGCTCGTGACCCTGAGAAGAAAGAATGACAGACCACAGAATAGAACAAATTCCCTTCAGATCCGAGGATTTTGATAATGGAGGGTGCTGGTTGATGAGATAAAGAGGACGGGAGTAAGGCTTGATTTGTCGTGATACGTGTCCGCTGTTCATAACTGATTCCCCTCTACTAAGAGGGGTTAGGGGTGTGTTTACTGACACCGGCACTATACACTGACACCCATATAATCATGGAGAATAAAATGGACGATAAACTCAAATATTTAGTAGTTGTAGATATTCCAGGCATCAAAGAGTATGTTTTTGGCACTGACAAATTGGTTGAGATAAGAGGCGCCAGCACCCTGCTAAAAAGGGTAAACGAAGAGTCTATCGGTGGGTTTCTCTCTCATTGCAGGAATTTGTCAACAAGCAAAGTCTTTGCCGGGGGCGGTTCAGGGCATTTTATTGTGGAGGCGCAAAAAAGGGGCGATTTGGAAGATGCCCTTTCAAAGTTGAAAACACACGTATTGAAAGAATCAAGAGGTGGTTTCGGCTTAGTTTGCGGTTTTGCCGAATATTTTGAGGATAAATATGATGTATCCTTAAGAAAAGCCCTGATTTCACTGGAGCAAGATAAAGATGAAAATCCTGTGATGACGTTATTGATGGGTGAGCAGGGTGATAAGGTTGCATATGGTATGAACAGTGCCATTGCTGATTATGCAAAAGCTGGTTGCAATGTGATTGTTGATTATATTGCCTACAAAAAAGAATGGCTTGATGATTTGCGCTACAAACTGAAAGGCATAAAAACTTACTTTGTTAAAGTTGCAATTCCGTTAAGTGTGATTGAAGAACGTGAAGTTGCGCGTGCAACATCGC
>JACVXV010000269.1 GCA_015661205.1 Candidatus Brocadiaceae bacterium | reverse complement strand
ATTGTAGCTTTCACAGCGGACGACGGAGACACTTGTTTTATTTGTCATAAAAAACTCAAAAACTATAATTTTTAAGTGTTATTATAGTAGTTAACGGAGGTCAGGAACTGGGGATTTGGTGTTTACTGATCATTGACTACTGATAACGATTACAAAATGTAATGTAAACAATATACTATTTTTTGGCTATTAATCAAATACTCATTTTTGTTAAATGAGAAAAGACCAAATGCGGGGAATTTTGCCTCCTGCAATGGGCTTTGAGAATGTGCCATTTATTTCATGATACACAACATTGTAACGTTACAATCTAAACTTTTTTCATCCCCTTTTTATCAGATTCCTTCAGCTTGAGATTAAGTATTTCCCGTTTCTTTTTTATTGTTGCCGGTTGAACAAAATAATAATTAAAGAGGGATTCTAACACATCGAGGTTCCAATCTGCCTCGCCTGGCTCAACGTCCACAACCTCGCCAGGCCTTTCGCTCTTTATTGGGTGAGTTGAATAATTGCCGATCTTCCGAACGGCATCAGTTGCTTCTATTAGGTAGAGTGGCAAGTTTCCATTGTCTATCACTTCCTGGATTTCATCTGCGAGTTTGGAGGGTTTAACATGAGCCATTTCCCTTAACAGATGCTGCATGCAGCGACGACTTAATGCTGCGCTTGCCTTTGGACTATCAGAAAGAACGATACAGGCCTCTCTGTAAATCTCGGCGAATTCTTCAGGCACTTCCTTCGGGAGTGGCACACGGCTTGTAGTTCTCGGATAAATCAAGCGCTCGCCTTTGACGGACTCCAGCATGGATCGGCCTCCAATGCTACCAATTTTGCCATTCACCAAAACAAGCACCACTCGCTCACAGGATGGACACTTCCTGCTAACAACACCCCAATTACCGTCTGAGTCGTTACCAACGGGTATTACCTCGTAGAAATCGTGAAATGATTCCAGGCAGTGCGGACATTTCATGGGTAAATAATTCCTTATTAAAGTATTGACACGAAAATACCCTCACCCAGACACTCTCCCACAAGGGGCGAGGGGACATTCCCTCCTTCGAAGGGCAATGTCGTTGAATTAAGATAATGTATCGCCCTTTCAGGGCTGAAAATATTATTAAATCCTTATCCCAGGGCTGTCGCCCTGGGCTATACTCTGTCAGCCCTTCGGGCTTTGCCTTGAAGAGAAAAAGCACTCCCTTAATTCAATGATATTGCCCTTTATAGGAGGGATTAAGGGAGGGTGTTATATTTTTATGCTCTCTTCTGATTGCTTTGACTGTTAATCATCCCCGTAGTAAAACTTCTTTGATTAAGTATAAAGGAATATAAAAGTAGATAAAAGTAAAAAATAATCAATTTGAAACCCTTAAAAATACTGCTAAAACAGGAAAGACTGTAATAGTTCACCGCAAAGGGCGCGGAGAACGCAGAGTTACAACACCCTAAATCCCCCTAATTAAGGGGGATTATTGCGGTTGTTCCCCTTAGCAAAGGGGGACAAAGGCAATACTGTTCGGCATGTTGTTTGATAGTGCTTATGCATGGGAATTCCACACCAACATCGCCACACGGATGGAATCCTTTTAGAGTTTTTTTAATCGCACGACTCCCACCATTCAAAAATGCTTCTCAAAATATTTATCTTTTTTTTACTTCCGTGGTGCTTCAACGAGAAAAATTTCGTACATATCTTTGTGAACGTGGGCACCAATTATCTGACCGGATTTAATATATGCCTGAAAAAAACTGGTTAAGTTTGGTATTTCACCATTCCTCAGCATCACCTTTCTCTTTATTTCAGGATTATGAGAGACACACTCTTCCGGCAAATTTAAAAGTGAGATGATTTTCATATTACTTTTTAACCGTCACAATTATTGATTTCGTTTGTCCCGCCGCCTGGAATGCGACCCTTGCCTTGCCAGCCTTCTTCTTTGCAGTAATGGTAAACGTTGCCTGACCATTTTCGTTGGTTGTCTGACTTGTTGGAGACACGGATATACGTTTCTTTCCGGATGCGCCAATCGTTGCTGTAACTGTTTCTCCTTCTACCGGACAATTGCCGTCACCTGTTACCGTCACCGTTACGTTTCCGCTCGTCTTCCTGCTCAGTGTCAGGACGGTTGGAGATACAGCTATTGAACTGGCTTCGCACGCAGGTGTGGCTGCCGGCGTAGGCACTGGCGATGGTTCGGTTGTGGATGTTGGTGTTGGTGTTGGCGTAATTGTTGGTATCGGCGAAGGTAGAGCTGTGGGGGTTGCCGTTGGTGTGCTTGTCGGTGTTACTGACGTTGTAATAACTGGCGTAGGTGTTGGTATATCAGTTATGGTAAAACTTGAGAGTTGGACGCTTGATGAGCCATCATAGCCGATATGCAGGGTGTCATTGACGATAACGCTGTGAGGCCGTGTCCATGTACCGTCAATAACCTGCGTGTTGGAAAGTAAGTTCCAATCTGAATCATAGGTGGTGCGATAGAGGGGACCACCAGTATCACCGCTTCCCCGTCCATAGTGAATAATAAATTCCTGTGAATTTGGCTCCACGGAAAGGGCAGAGACGATGCTGAGCATCCCTTCGTCAGAAAGTATAGTTGTCTTATTCTTTACTACATTCCAGTCGTTATCAAAGATTATTCTGTAAAATTCGTCATTTTGGCCGGGCGCTAAAGTAAAAGGCGCTACCAGGTGGAACTGGTTATTGGTGTATACCGCAGCGGCGCCGTTTGCATGTGTATTTGTGCCTCCGCCTATCGTGAAAGTATCAAGGTTCTTAAGGTCTGAATCATATTTTGCGACTGCCAACGAAGGAACACTATCACCAACCAATGATATGAAATAGACCTTATCATCTTTATCAATGACTACCTGTCCCCCCATCGTACCGCTGTTAGTAGTAAATTCAGGAAGATCGCTCAAGTTTACTCCCTTGATCTTTTCAAGATTATTATCGAATTTATCAAGCCAGAGCAATACGTGTGCACCACTACCACCTAACTTATCCATTCCCCCAAGGAACGCATTTCCCTTGCTGTCCACTGCCACAGTCACCGTCACAAGAGAACCCATATCAGAAGATA
>JACVXV010000268.1 GCA_015661205.1 Candidatus Brocadiaceae bacterium | reverse complement strand
GGGCAAAATAAACGAAAACCATTCCAAAGGCTTCTTAATAAGGTAATCTATGTAGACCAAAAGAATATTAGGTTTTTTAAGAACAGCCGGCAATGTATGTTCATGCACATCATACCGTTGAATTACCAAAGAAAAATCTTTAACAAAGTCGAGAATATGCCCGCACAAAAAAATAACTAAGGCCGACACGATACTTACAGGCGCGGACAGGTACGTTGACCCCATTACCGCAATAGTTATGATCAACAAAAATTTCAAAAAGGTTATACCGATAGCTTTTATATAATTGGATATAAAACCTTTCTGGACAGAGTATAGTTTAGCATCTTCCTGAGTTACACCAATATAATCCGTACCGTGTATGGGAAACGCAGTAATATTCAAGATACTACCTTTTTTGACAATCTCAGGGTCTATTTTTACCGTTAACGGTTCATCTATCTTTGCTGATAAAACTGAGGTTTTACATCGCCCCGTACCAGCATCCTCTGTCCCCACAGCTAATGGGATCACATCGATATCTTTCCTGCTACTGTCTATCTTTAGATCGAACTCTACCTCAAAAGAAGATTTGTCATCCAGCTTTTTGTATAAATCAGAGAAACTCCATAACGCAATCCCCGTTCTTCCTCCTTCAATCCATACAATTCCCTCTCGTGCATGGTGCGATTTACCCTGAATGGAAAACCGTGATGCTGTGAACTCGTTCCTGGCTTTCAATATACCTCTATATCCTTCAGGTAATCTTGACGCAATCCGCTGAATGGCAACGATGTTTAACAAACCCAAAATTGTCAATATTAAAGCCGATAACAGGGCGAAACCCGCTATCTTGCCCACGACAATTTTCAGTCTTGATGGGATACAGGGACAAAAAACAGAATATATCAACTGGCTATTTGAAAAATGTTTGAAAAAAGGCGTTAAAAGGACGGATGTTATAACCGATGATGCCTTGGCACAATTAGCAGAAAGATTGACGACCCCCCTGCAAATTGAACAGCACCTGAGATTAGCCTTTGAAGAAGGTTACCGCATAGGACAAAAGCCGGTGGAAACAGAAATCATTGATGCCATATTGGCAAAAGACATCAATGCGTTAGAACCACGATTAACCCGGCATGGCTATAACGCCAAAGCGTTGGCAGAATTACTCGATACCAAACCCGCTGAAATACGTTCATTCTTGCATGGTAACCTGACCCCAGCCCGGACACAGGAATTACAAAACAACCTTTTGGCGATTGGGATTCCGCTCTGATTTCTTGATGGGTAGCCAGACGCGGTTGCCCGCGCCCAGCCCCCTGAGAACTGTACGTGCGAGTTTCCCAGCATACAGCTCAAGCCTCTGCAAAGGCATCTTTCGACACCCGGTTACACACCAGATTTTCGGCGTACTAATGATTTATGGCAACTGAGATGGTGCATGTAAAGGTTGCTTGCAGCATCCGACCCGCCATCAACTTTTTTCACATAGTAGTGAACATCCCAAGGCGTGAGCTTTGTGATGGGCTTCTGACAGGCTGAACACAGACGATCTTGTCTTAGCCAGACGCGGTAAAGCTTCGAACGACCTCTCGATGATTTCAGCATTTTCTTGCCCCATCGGGACTCGAAATACTGCGCCCATTTAGGGTCGTGCGGATTGGCGTCTGCTTTGATCTTGACATGCCGCTGTATTGGCGTGTCCGATTCCAGGAACAAGTTGAGCTCTCTTAGCGTTCCATCTTCTTTTTTTTCTGTAGTGGAAAAGACCCAGTTCCGGGTGCCTCTGGTTTTAAAATACCTTTGTTTAACCCAGCGGGCTCCTTTCTCTGGATGCCTCCTTACCGCCCATCGCCATAGCATTGACCAGACATTGGTATCAATCCGAGCAAAGGTTTTTTTAGCGACTACATGGCTGTGATAATTCGCCCATCCTCGCAAAACAGGATTAAGCAGCCTTATCAGATTTGCCTGTTTAGCCGTCTTGTTGGCCTTGATGACTTCCCTGATTTTGTCAAGATGACCTTTGACGTTTGCTTTCGACGGCTTCATCAACAGCTTGCCGTTGTACTTGCGCAGGTTCCAACCAAGGAAGTCGAATCCATCCGTGATATTCGTTATTTTGGTTTTCTCCGGCGACAGGACTAGCCCACGTTCCGCCAGAAATTCTACCACTGCGGGTTTGACTTCCTGTTCCAGCCATTCTTTTGAGTTGCCGG
Source organism: Candidatus Brocadiaceae bacterium (assembly GCA_015661205.1). Classification (GTDB taxonomy): domain Bacteria; phylum Planctomycetota; class Brocadiia; order Brocadiales; family Brocadiaceae; genus JACVXV01. The sequence goes on along the minus strand of JACVXV010000268.1, from coordinate 885 downwards.
TAATAATGAAGTCATCCGCATAACGTACCATGTTCATTTTCCGACCTGTCTGCTTCGCTTTCGGGAATTTCTCCAAAAGCATCGCCTCGAGGCCGTCCAATGTCATGTTAGCCGCCACCGGCGAAATGATTCCGCCTCGCCTAGAGGCGCCTACTTTTGGTGCGGTGTACCGGCCTCCGTAGGGAAGCGCTCGTTTTGATACACGTATCCGGCTTTAAGCCATTTCTTTAGAATCGCCTTATCCGTGGGGATATTGGCGATCATCCAGTCGTGACTGATAGTGTCGAAACAGCCTTTAATGTCGGCCTCCAGCACCCATTCTGCACTAGCCTTTTGAGCGAGAGCATTGAAACATTGCGCCCCCGCATCAGCAGTTGAGCGTTCCGGCCTGAATCCATAGGAGTTTAGGTCGGCGGTGGTTTCCGCAATAGGTTCCAACGCCAGCAAATGTAACGCTTGCATGGCGCGGCACTTCATCACGGGTATGCCGAGAGGTCTTGTCTTGGTGCCGTTTTTCTTCGGAATTAATACTCTCCGAAGCGGGAGAGTTGAGTATCCTCGCCTCTTTAACGACGCTATCGCGTTGATCTTTGCCGCCGGTGTTTTCCAAGTTACCTTGTCCACACCGGGGGTGTTTTTGCCTTTATTCTCAGTCACTCGCTTGACGGCTAATGCTTTGCCGCTAAACGAGTGGGTCAGCAACCATTGCAAGGCTTTCGCCTTGTTATGCTTGCCGGCCTGCGTCGCCTTCACAATACGCGCCTGCAGCCTTCTTACCTGACGTTGAACAGCGGCCCAATTGATGCCGTCCCAAGCCACGCCGGAAGGTGAACATGCCATTGATGCTGCACTCATTTGCTCTCCTACCGTAAAGATGGTTCTTCA
>JACVXV010000015.1 GCA_015661205.1 Candidatus Brocadiaceae bacterium | reverse complement strand
CACGTTTCGCCTAACCCATCCGGCCCGTAATAGGCTATGGCCTTCCTCATGTTTGCAAGAAATAATGGGTCTGCAGGCGCCCCGTCAAAATTAAAAATACCGTAGATACCGCTCATAGTTCCTTGTTTGTTGTTTTAAATTAGGCCTTACGGCGACTTTCATCCGCGCAACCGAGACGGTTGCGCTACCGGTTTGAAATTCCCATACGTTTAAATTAGGTTGGGTTTTTGTCTTTTAAAACCCAACCTAATTTAAACGTTTGACTATTAAATAGTCCCCATGCTACTATTTAGTGTTATCAGAAGCAATACGCATTCATTTTTTACATCAGGTTTTTTTGGCCTTAATACCACAGAAAAGGCAATATGAACACAGACAGCGCTCTTTTAAACACCCTTCTTGAGATTTCAGAGGACGCAATCATCGTGTCCGATGAATGTTGTCGGGTGCTACGGGTAAATCCTACCTTTAACAAATGCACAGGCCTTGACGCGAAAGAGGTCAAGGGAAGAATCCTTGTGCAGCATGATTCCAGCAGCCGTGAGGAACCATTGTTAGAGACGGTTGAAAAACCGTACGGCAAAGGCAGTTCATGGACCGGCTTGATACACATTCGCAAAAAGGATGGTACGGTATTTACCGCAAATGGCGATATTTTAACAGTAAACGATGGTCAAGGCAATCCCATTAGGCATATTGCCGTTTTGCGCCCCGGCACTTCACCGGAAGGGCATCCGAATGATAAAGGAAGCAGGCAGTTGGACCCCCTTACCAATCTCCCAAACCGATTCCTCCTCGACGACCGCCTGGAGCAGGCCTTAATTGTATCACGGAGGATTAAAAAATCCGTTGCCTTGTTTACCATCGGGCTGGACCGTTTTATTACCGTTAACGACGGGTTGGGTTTTGCCATTGGCGATATGGTGTTGAAAAAGATGGGTGAGCGCCTGCAGGAAGCCTCCCGCCGCAGTGATACCATTGCCCGGTTGTCGGGAGACATTTTCTCTCTTGTTATGGCGGTGACGTCGGACAATGATACCGTCTTGTTAGCAGAGAAAATTCTGAAGATAATAAGCGAACCCTTCTTCGTCGTCGAAGGCAACGAAGTAATTATGACCGCAAGTATCGGCATCAGTATTTTCCCGGCGGACGGCGAGGACGCCGCCTCGTTGCTCAAGCGCTCAGAAAGCGCTATGCGCCATGCCAAGAAGACCGGCGGTAAAAAATACCAATTTTTTGCCGGCGAAATGAATACCAGAGCAAAACATCGTATTGAGACGGAAAATAATATACGGCACGCCCTTGAGCAGAACGAGTTCTTGTTGTACTACCAACCGAAGATTGACACGAAGAACGAGGCCATTATTGGCGCAGAGGCCCTTATTCGCTGGAATAACCCTGCGCGTGGCTTAATACCGCCCGGAGAATTCATCCCTATTGCCGAAGAAAGCGGCCTGATCCTGCAGGTCGGCGCCTGGGTATTACGCCGCGCCTGTAAACAGTGCAAGGACTGGCTGGATGAAGGACTAAAACCGATACGCATTTCAATCAACGTTGCCAGCCATCAGTTACGCTCCAGTGATTTCGCCGATCAGGTAATAGCAGCCCTTAAGGAAACGGGTATCCCGCCAAACCTGCTGGAACTGGAGATTACCGAAAGCAATATGATGGATAATTCAATCGCCTGTATGAAAGTTTTGCAGACGTTCAGGGATAGGGGAATACACATTTCAATAGACGATTTCGGCACGGGCTATTCCTGCCTGAGCTACCTGAGCCGTTTCCCTATCACGACACTGAAGATTGATCGCGCATTTGTCAATAACTTACAGGACAGCAACAATGCCGAGGTTACCCGCGCCATCATAAGCCTTTCCCACAGCTTAAAATTGGACGTTATAGCAGAAGGCGCCGAAGTTGCAGATCAGGTTAAATTTTTGGGTATACATGGATGTACCGTAGTACAGGGATTTTTCTACAGTAAGCCTGTTTCCGCTGAGGTGTTTGAGAAGATGTTGCGCGTTGGATATATCCGTAAGGGTTGAGACATTATGTTGGCTGGTTTCTCACCTTTGCTAGCGCTTACATACCGAATATCGAACAAGGAATTTTGGTATGACAAGCGGGGATGCTTATCCTACCAAAGAAAAAGGAATATCGAATGTTGAAGTGGGTAATAAAACCTCATAATTCGAAATTCCTTGTTTGGTATTCGACATTCGGCGGCAATTCATGAATTACCACTATTCTGTTAAAGATCGCCGAATGCCTCATTTTATACCCTTCCGTAAATATCATCCATCCTGATAATATCATCTTCTCCCAGGTACTCCCCATTTTGTACCTCAATGATTTCAAGGGGTATCTTGCCCGGGTTTTCTAGCCTGTGGATGGTTGATTTCGGGATATAGGTGCTTTCGTTTTCGTGGATGATCCGTTCTTCATTCCCGACGACGACCTTGGCCGTCCCCTTAACGACAACCCAGTGCTCAGACCGGTGATAATGCATCTGCTTGCTTAGGCTTGCCTCCGGGCGGACGACGATACGCTTTATCTTATACCGCTGCGACTCCTCCAGCACCGTATAATTGCCCCACGGGCGATACACCGTTGAGTGTTCATCCACCTCCGGCCTGTCCGCTTTTTTGAGCTGGTTTACCACGTCCTTTACCTTTTGGGCTTCCCCCCGTTTTGCGATCAATACCGCGTCGTCCGTTTCGACAATTAATAAATCTTCCAGACCTATCGTAGAGATCAGCCTCTTGCCGCCCAGGATTAACGTATCTTTGGTGTCGATTGCCAGCACGTCACCCTTTTTTACGTTTCCGTCCGCATCCTTATCAAGCACCTCGTACAAGGAGTCCCACGAGCCGATGTCGTTCCAGTAAAGATCAAGAGGCGCCGTTACCACCCGGTCTGATTTTTCCATCACCGCGTAGTCAATGGATATGTCGGGCATTTGAGCATAGTTTGTTATCATATCCTCAAAAGCATCGCCGGTCGCCTTTTGTATGCCGGGAGCGTATTTGCCGAACGCGTCCAGCATGGTTTTGATGCTAAACGCAAACATCCCTGAATTCCAGTAATAGTTGCCTTCCCTGACGTACCGGGTTGCGGTATCAAGGTCGGGCTTTTCCACAAAGGCGTCCACCTTAAAGTACCCGGCGTCGTTTATATCCGCACCGCGTGCGCCGGCCTTTATATACCCATACCCGGTTTCCGGACTTGCCGGCTTTATTCCGAAGGTAACGATATACCCCGCCTTTGCTATGGTCTCTGCTTGCATGACCGCACGGATAAAGGTATCGACGGGTCTGATAACGTGATCGGAAGGAGAAACAAAAACCACTTCATCCTCACTGCATCCAAGCTTCTCCAGGCAATACCTGATCCCCAGGGCGATAGCGGGCGCGGTGTTTCTGCTTGCCGGTTCGAGAATAACATTCTCCAGCCATTCGAGGTCTGACTTGACGTGGTACTGGTATGCACTGTTTGTCATAACAATCGTGTCCGGCCTTGAAACGATCTTAAGCAAACGGTCCACGGTATCCTGGAGAAGAGACCTGTCCCCATTGAGTTTCAAAAATTGTTTTGGAAATCTTCTCCTCGACAATGGCCACAATCTTGTGCCACTGCCGCCGGCAAGGATGAGGGCTTTCACTTGTTAACCTCCAGAAAGGTTTCTACGGTAATGTATTATAACAGTCTGTAATAGCGTAAGAAAAACCCCTGTTTTAAGCAAGGCAAGCCGCTTAAAACAGGGGCTATGTGGTTGTGTTTTCACCTCGTTCCCAAGCTGGAGCTTGGGAACGGGAAGATGCGTAGCGGGGTGGTGTACCCCTCGCCCTTAACTGACTACAAGAATTCGGAGCTACGACTTTTTGGTTAAAGCGTTTCCAGCGTTGTCGTGTTAAACGGCAATCTTTCTCGTCGTCTCCCATATCCCATGCAAGTTGCAACGGGACAAGATGCGCAACGTAGCCGCCTCTTTCAGCGCCACCGGAATGGTTGTTTTGGCCTGGGGGCAGAGGGGCGAAAACTCCACACGGACAACCATGTCCGTTCCAAGATAGACCTCAATCCACTGGATAAAGTGGTTTGCCGTCATAGGATGTAAATTTTCGCCAATTTGAATAGCCAGATTAAATGGTTCTCCGCTTTTAATACCGTCGGGTACTTGCACAGAGGGGACGTGTCCTTTTTCCTTTGGGGTGAGACTCATGGGCGGGTCTTTCACGCGGTTAATGCCCTGGAACCAGTCAACCTCATCGGCGTTTGCCCGTTTTAATGAAGGTATCAAAGGCGTTAGCCCCGCAGTCAACGCTGAAATACCTAACGTCTTCAGAAACGTTCTTCTACGAGTGTCTTGCATTCTATTTTCCTCCTATAAATGTACGTTCTAAGATATACAAAAACAACTTCAGTTCATGCGGTACGAGGCTTCACGCCCCATACCTTCAGTTATTATCATAGCATACATTTACGTAGTAATGTCAAGCTCAATTATTCCTTACTTCGCAGGTCTATTTCCGCCTTAAGAAGCAGCCGGTAGTGTTCAATTACCGTTGCGGGAAGTTTGTCCAGCAAGAGGCGTATATCATCGTACATACGCCTTCTCTTGCCGTACGGTTGGGGTGTTTCCGCTACAACGGCAACGCCGGGTGGGGGTTGTTCTTCAAACAATTTGTGAATCTGGATACCGAGGGCAATGGCGATCTTTTCCAAAGACCTTTTCGTATATCCACGTTTTCCATTTTCCAGAAAATTTATATAACCCTGGGTTAACCCACATCTTAATGCCAATTCTTCCTGCGTAATTCCCAGACGCTGCCTTATTTTCTTTAGGTTACTTCCCACGATGTTTTTCGCCATAGCAGCTAATCTAACGCATAGTTATAAACAGGTCAAATACTATGGGCGATATTTATCATTGACGTGTATAACCGACGGTTATACGCTCTCGTAATCTCCTTGGTTATCGGGTATTCTGGGAAAATAATTGTCGTGTAATTTTCTATGATGGGGAACGGAGTGATGAACAAATCTTTCTTTACCGCTAACCCTTTTTTAACGCAAGCGCCATTTTTTTGTCTTCAACTTTTATATGATTAATCAACCAGTTGCCCAATACCTGTTCCGCTTTTACAATCAAATGGAGGTTCATTCCGCTTTGCAGCAATTCTTTTTTCAAAAGATAAAAATCTTTGATAAATCGAGTGTGTTCTGTCCTTTGTGTGTGAAAACCTTCGTATGAATGCTCAACCATATAATTCTCTTCTTCGGTAAAGTGCGTTGTGACATAATGCTCCAAAAACACCAGAACTTCGCGTATGGCATACTCCCCTTTACCCTTATCCATCGCATCCAGCAGCTTGTTAATCTGTTTGAAAACCTCTCTATGCTCATTGTCTATTTTTTCAATGCCCGTTGCAAGGTCTTCATTCCACTCAAACGACATGTTCTTCCCCCCATTATTTAAATTAGGCCTTCGGCGGCTTTTCACAGCGTAGTGGCAAGGCGCGCCTTGCCACTACACGTACATTTGAATTTTCTGTGCAGTAAATTCGGCATTCGGCAACTTTTATCCGTGCAACCGAGACGGTTGCGCTACCGGTCTGGATTTCCTGTGCAAAATCCGGCTTTTGTCTGTTTATACGTAGGGCAAGGCTTTAGCCTTGCCGCTGTTTGAACAGGCGCCAGGGGTTGTAACCCTGACAACAAAGGGCGGGGAAACCCCGCCCCTACGAGATTGTTTGGAAATTCCTATACGTAAATAGCGGAACACTTGAATAATCTACTGCTTAACCACGACAGAGACGCTTTGGTTCCCCATAATTACGTACCGGGTTGGTACGCGCACAATCTCTTCATCGAAAAGAGGGCCAATCCCGCTTTGATTGGAAACACTCATAATCGACAGCATGGAAGGCGGCAGCGAAGGAAAGCCTTCGCCCTTGTACGTTAACCCTTTTTTGGGCAAAAGGACGCGCACCTGAAGGCGGTTGTTTCGCTCCATGTTTTCAACGTAATGCAAAAGCTGCTCAAAGTTCGTCGGCAGGTGTTTCCCCGCAGCACGGCTCATATTGAGTGACTGCCCATACGTGGAATCGCACGCGGTGACGCTGAGTATACTGCCCGGTGGAACGTCTTCCGGTATGAGGATAGACGCCGTCTGATAAATACTTTCTCCGGTAAACGGCTTGAGCTGCACGTCCACCTGCAAGGTATCGCCCGGTTTTACAGATTTTTTATCCACCCTAATTGCCTCGATATAGGCCGTTTGCCGGTTATCCAGGATTTTTATTTTAACGTCGATCTGGTTTAAGCGCACTTTTTGAAACTGATTGTTGGTAATCATCGCAAAGGTCTGTATGATGTGATTAATGGAAAGCCAGGACTGGTCCATGTCATAAAAAACGTTTTCAATCACCACCGGTTTATCATATCCGTCAATGTGAACGGAAAGAGTAATGCGTACCGATTTTTCCCCTGATTTTCGCTCCGTTGATAATACCGCGCTTTGCATGACCATCAGGAGCAGGCTGGGCGTCAACTGTTTATTGTTGACGATATCAAAATGATAGTTGAATTTTTGAGACCCTTCGACTTCAACACTGCAGGGAGTCATTTTCGATGATTCACCCAGAACACCCGCAACGCCTGATTTTCTATCCTGGGTAATCCGCCCGATCACTTCCAGTGGGGAGGCCATTTTGACTGAGTTTGATTGGCTGGAGAGGATGGCATACACGTAAGCGGACGCAAGCGGCATGTCCGTGCTTCCGGTATGGAGAAAAGGGTGGCCGAAGCCCATAACAAGGTCGTTTTCGATATACGTTACCGTGCCGACAACTGCAGCGTTGAAATCTCCTCGAATCAGGACGGCCGCCATAGATGCGCCCGGCGCGAGCTTGGCCGCGCCTGCGGAGGCGGAAGAAACGGAACTGCCGCCTTGTAGGGGGTAAAGTCCGTGGCCGGTAAACAAGGGTTGGAGGTTTTGCAAGACGTCGCCGGCAATGCCCGATACGAACATGGGCGACATGATGGGCGTCAGTTTAATATTGTTGAAAGGCCGGTCTTCCGTTACCTGCGGCTGCAAAAAGGCGTCTTGAGGGCTGAGTTCCATGCTGTTTTTTGGAGTTGGGGGTATTTCCCAATCCGCTGAGGAGAAGGATGCGTCCTTTTCCTGCGGAGGCACGTCAAGGAGGGAATTCTTCATTTCAAGGATTGGGGTGACGCCCGCGATAGGCTCTTTGGCAAAGTTCCATCCGTAAGCAACGGCGCCGATGAGCCGGTTGTCGATATAGACGGGACTACCGCTCATGCCGGAAATAATGCCGGACTGCTCCAGCGGGCCGCCGGACATCTTGATTAAAATCATGTTACTTTTCACGTCAAAATTTTTCAGGACGCCCAGCACCTCGACTTGAAACGTCTCGATCTGTGTGCCGTTAAAAACGGTCTTGCCGTACCCCTTCATGCCGGGAACAATTTCATCCACGTCCATGGTTTCTTTTCTGACCGCGAATGACGTTTTGCCGGCAGTAATACCAACAAATAAAAGAGCTAAAACCGCGAGTAAATACAGCCGTATTGGTGTTCTCATGGTGAAAACTCTATCAGGTTGGCATTTTGTTGTCAAGGTATAAATAAGGGGGGGCGGCGCTAAATATCGGGAAAATCCAGTTCCGTTTTTTGCTCGGGAATACCATATCAAGGGGTTTTGCGCCTCAACCCAACTTTGCCGGGATATGCCGCTTGGTTTTGGCGCTTGAGGTTGATTGTTTGGCCGGGCTTTGTTTATATTCACAAAACAATGAAAAGAAGGCAATGATTTCGTCATGGGTTTTACCCTGCAACATCGCTGCTTGCTCGTCACGAACCTTTCGGAAAAAATCTACCGTATGAAAATCATTCTTCCTTGCCATAACTAATTACCTCCCTGGGAGAATAAATCAAAAGTGTTTTGTAACCATGTTCCAAGTTAACAGCGTTAAAGAGGCGTATCTTATCCAGTCTGACGATATGTCTAAAGTTCCAACTTACCAGAACGTCAACTTCGGCGACGGTGGCAATGGCTATATGCAGCATATCATTGTAGAAGCGAGTACCCAACACATTGTGTTTCATGTAACCCTCTACAAGTAAAAGGGCTTCATCGGTAACAGCCACTTCCTCAGCGGGTAACGCCAGCAATTGCTGATGGAGTCTTTTTACGACTGCCGGAGCGGGATCAATTTCTGCAGCAGTGACTGCAGAGAGAACGGGTACATAACGGCGCTGCCTGAAATCTTCTATCAGAGCTTCAGACCAAATTTTAAACTCAGGGTCGAAACATCCGCCGATTACCGAAGTATCAATGTAAATCCGGAGTTTTTTCATGGCGGCATTTTATCACTTTTACCATATCATGCCTAACGTAAAATTATTTTGCCTCGCAACTTTTAATCGATTTCTTAAGAAATTCCAGCAAGTCCTCCGGCAACATCTTTCTTTTTGCCAGCCGCAGATGGAGGGTATTTTCGTTGATGACACGTATGCTTTTTTTAAGATGATACAAGCACACCTCGGCCTTTTTTAAATCCGTTACTAGAATAATTAAGACGTCATCCACCTTCTGTATCGAACGAATGGACGCCTGCTGGGCAATAACCCTTAATTCGCTTTCCGAGAGAAGGTTTTTCACCGGACGCGGCGACTCCCCAAACCTATCGGCCATTTCTGCCGAAATAGCCCGTACCTCTTCAACCGTTGTGGAGCGATTCAACCTCCGGTAAATGTCCATCTTCAGGGGGTCTTCTGAAATGTAGCCGCCGGGGATGAAGGATTCCAGGTTCAGGTTGATTGCAACGTTAGGCGCTTCCTGTATCGGCTCGTGGCGCGCCTTTCGCACGGCTAATTCCAAAAGCCTGCAGTACATCTCATAACCGACGGCGGCGATGTGGCCGTGTTGCTCCGTTCCCAGGAGGTTTCCGGCACCCCGGATTTCCAGGTCTCGCATGGCAATCTTAAACCCAGCGCCCAGTTCTGCAAACTCTTCGATGGCCTTTATGCGTTTTTCGGCCTCCTGCGTTAGCGGGCGGTCGGCGGGTAGCACTATGTACGCATAGGCGCGATGCTTGTATCTGCCGACACGCCCCCGCAATTGATGCAGATCGGCAAGCCCGAAGCTGTCGGCGCAGTTAATCAGGATGGTGTTGACGTTCGGGATATCCAGCCCTGACTCAATAATCGTCGTGCTCACCAGGATATCGGCCATGCCATTCACAAATACCCGCATGCGCTGCTCCAGAAGCCGCTCGTCCATTTGGCCGTGAACCGTTAAAATCCTTGCTTCAGGTACAAGCAAAGAGAGGTTGCTGGCGATGCGCTCAATATTATAAACCCGGTTATGAACAAAATATACCTGCCCTTTGCGGTTAAGTTCCAGCATGATCGCTTGCCGTATCCGTGCGGGATCAAATCTGATAATTTGCGTGTGAATGGACTGCCTGCCCAGCGGGGGGGTATTCAGTGACGATATGTCTTTGATCCCCATGAGCGACATGTGAAGCGTTCTGGGAATGGGCGTGGCCGTTAAGGTCAGCACGTCCACCATCTGCCGGAATTGTTTTAGACGCTCCTTGTGCGCAACGCCAAACCGCTGCTCCTCGTCAACAACCACTAAACCCAGGTCTTTAAAATAGACGTCTTTCTGGAGAAGCCTGTGGGTGCCTATCAGAATATCGACGAGACCTGCAGCGGTCTTCTCCAGGGATTCCTTTTGTTCTGCGCGCGACTTAAACCGGCTCAATACATCAACCGTCACGGGATAATCAGCCATGCGTTCCGAAAAGGTGCTATAGTGCTGCTGGGCAAGGATCGTCGTGGGTACAAGGATGGCCACCTGCTTCCCGTGCATGACTGTTTTGAACGCCGCACGCATGGCAATCTCGGTCTTGCCGTAACCCACGTCGCCGCACAGGAGGCGGTCCATGGGGCGTTTTGATTCCATATCGCGTTTGATGTCTTCTATCGCCTGAAGTTGGTCAGGGGTCTCATCGTAAATAAAGGCCGCCTCAAACTCCTTTTGCCATTCGGTGTCCTTCGGATAGGTAATGCCTTCCTTCGCGTTTCGCAGCGCCTGGATATGCAGCAGGTCGCTTGCAACGTCGGCCACGGCGGATTCCGTGCGTTTTTTTCTTGCCTCCCATTGTTTTGCGCCGATCCTGTCGAGCTTCGGCTTGTGGTCGGAACTGCCAATGTACTTCTGCACCAGCTCGATCCTGGTGGCAGGCACGTATATCTTTGTCCCCTCGTCAAACTCGAGGAGGAGGTACTCCCTTTTGCGGCCATCTTCCTCCAGCGTTTCCATCCCTAGAAAACGGCCTATACCGTGCGCCAGATGCACCACGTAATCCCCTTTTTTCAGGTCAAGAAAGGAATCAATCGCGCGGGCATGGATCGGCTTTTTCGGTTCACGGCGGTGGCTGTAGCGATGGAAGATTTCGTGGTCGGTAAGGACGGCCACATTGATATCGGAGAACTGGAATCCTCTCCAAAGGTGTCCAATGCGCAACTCCAGGCGCATATCGTTTTCAATGGGGGTATTATGAATAATCTCCTGGAAGCGCTGTTTCTCAGCAGCGTTATTGCAAAAGACCACCGTTCTGGTGTTGACGTCCATGATTGTCTTGAGGTCAGAGGCTATTGTCTGGATATCGTGGGAAAAGATGTCTTCGGATTTGACGTGGAACACGTGTTCCACACGGTTTGTCGTTAGCGGGAGCTTTACCAGCGTCATCTTCACATAAGCGGCCATTTGGCTAAAGATTTCATCCATAGAAATCAGGGAGGCCGCTTCGTGCAAGTTGTCTGAACACTCACCCACATGAATTGCCTGGTTTGTGTCATCAACATCGGCCTGGGCATCTGTATCTGCCCGGTCGTGCGTGTATGCGGCAGCCATCTTTTCCCATCCTTTTATGTCGGAAGGCTCTTTCAGGGCAATCCACGTGTCTTTGCTGAGATAGGAGAGGATGGACACCGCTTTCTGCCCGGTACGGGTGGCTGCGGCGTTACCCATGGTGCTTACGGAAAGTATTTGGCAACTATCCAGGTCCCGTTCCGACAATTGTGACTCAATCGAAAATCTGCGTATCGATTCAACTTCATCACCAAAATATTCGATTCGGCAGGGGCTATCTGCTGCGTAAGGGAAGACGTCCACAATGCCGCCGCGTGTAGAGTATTCACCCGGATTTTCGACCTGACCGGTAGCGTGGTAACGGTGTTGCTGCAGCCACGTTGTGAGTTCTTCCAAGGGACACTCGTGGCCTTTTCTGACCGTCAGGATATTTTCCGTGATAGATTCATGGGACGGCGCGGGCTGTAAAAGCGCCTGGATAGGCGCCACGATAATTTCCGGAGAAAGGTTTGTTTGGGCATTGCCATGAAGTAGATGGTTGAGGATGGAGAGCCTTTTGGCAGCCGCATCATCATCGGCATCCTCTGCAAAAAAGGTTTCATCCGCCGGGAAAATGGCAATCTGCCCCGGTAAAAAGGCATTCAGGTCGTCCGCCTCCTCCGCCGCTTCTTCCGTGCTTGATACCACCACCAACAGCTTCGGCCGTGCGCCGGACGACTTTATGCGTTCACGAACAACAGCCGCTGCGAAGAACGATGAGGATGAACCCCACAACCCGCTAACGAAACAATCCTTTCCTTCCTGGAGTTGCCGGATAATCTCCCTGAAGTGTGTGTGTTTCTGTAAGATGTCGGTAAGTTTTATCATGGTGAGGTGGTGAGGATTTTCTAAAAACGTAACACTTTAGTTTTGTGAAAAATATCTATAAACTGTATCATGTAGAGGCGAAGCATTTGTTGTAAATGGTTAGAACTTGTTCATGCCAATTCAAACCAATGCTTCGCCCCAACACCCTGGAGTTTTTCAAAAAACTAAAGTGTTACCTAATAACAAGAACAAAGTGTAGCGCAAAACCCGTTGCGATTAGCAACGGGCAAGGGATAAACCACCCACGCCATTCGGATTTCTTGCCTGGTGGGAGATATTTGAGGATATGAGAGCTATATACTGGAAGTCGTGGTTTTAGCGGCAATAAATGATAGCCACGTTTAGGAATTTCAAAGTTAGGCCTGAAAGGCCGACAGGATATAGCGGGGGGTGAAGCCCCCTGTAAAGATAATAAATAATATAAGCCCCGAAGGGGAGGCAGAACATTTTGTTTTCGTGTCAAAATAAGTATAAATTTTAGAAGAAATAAGCGTCCCAGCCATGTTGTGAGTTCTTTTCTGTCACCCCTTATGGGCTGGTTATTTTTTGTTTCCTTACCAGGGGCTTCACCCCTGACTATATACTTTTTGCCCTTTAGGCCTGTTATAGAGCCGTTGTAGGGGCGAAGCATTCCGACTCATTCCCACGCTCTGCGTGGGAATGCTAATTTGGGACACTCTGCGCCCCATACAGTAGCAGGCGTGGAGTAGCTCACCGTGGGTTAACATTTGCAACCCGAACCTGCCGGTGTAACTGGACGCGGAGCGTCCTATCGATTCATTCCCACGCAGAGCGTGGGAATGAGTTGGTGCCGGGACATGGCGCCCAAGTTTCCACGTGTGAACATCTAAAGGGCTGTTATTTTGCTTCGAGGGCTGCCAGACGCTCACGAATCTGGATACAGCATCAATCTTTTCACCAGATAGTCAACCTTGTCGTCTAACCGCTTAATTTTTGCTATCATTTCTCTGCGAAGAGAATCGATTTTGCCGTCCAATGAGATAAAGCGTGTATCTATCTTCTCGTCTAACGAGGAAAAACGGTTATCTATTTTTTCATCTAACCGCGTTATCTCAATCTGCGGCGCCTTTATTTCAGGAGCTACGATATCTTGTAACGCTTGTTTTATCTGATCATAAACGCTCATATAAACACCGCAAAGGTTAAATGTTTACTTAGGTTTTGCCGTGTCAGTACCCTTCGGTTGATTAAGCATTTCCTGTACCTGTTTAAACGTCTTCGCGTCAACCTTGAGTCTTCCCTTTACGTCAGAAACACCCAGCCTTGTCGCCATATCTTCTACGTCCAGCAGATTCATGTCAAGACTTGAGATGTTTAGATCTGCCAAATTCATATTGCGTGCGGCCTCCATAGCAACGATGATGTCTCCACCAGCGCCGGTCAAAGCCTCTCTCCTCAGCCTTTCGCCTTCAGCCTGGGATTGCTTGATCAACAAGGTGCCTGCGGCGATACGCTGTTGTTTATAAAGGTCGCCTTCAGCCCTCTTCTGGACGTAATATTTGTCCGCCTCAGCGAGTATTTCCGTTATCCCCTTTGACGTTTCTGCGTCAAGTACCGTGATAGCCCTTTCTTTATCGCCGACAATTTTCTGGGCAATAGCCTCGGTATTTGCATCGATGGTTTGTGTAATACCTCGTTGTTCAGCAGCGAGGGTCTTTGATTTGTTCAATACGTTGTCAAGTTCCGCCAACTTGATGTTTTTAATCTTTCTTTCAAGCTGCGGGTCGAATCTCATCTCCAGGATGAGTACATCGATCACGTCTACGTGACGGGTAGCAAGCCTCTCGGTAAGCTGTATTTTACACTCTTCCGCCCTTTTCCGTTTTTCTACCGGGTTGTAGAGGTCCCTTTCTATCATCCTACCAAAAACGCTTCTGGCGATATCACGTATTTCGTTCTCAACGATAATTTTGTACCGCTCGCCTGCGCCTAAATCTTGCCTCAACTTCCAGGCGCTGCCCCGGTTAATTTGGTATTTGACAATCATATCGACGGATACGTCATAGTCGTCGGCCGTTCTTATGGCGGCTTCTTTTCGCTCGTCGTGGCCAAGACGTGATGGTTCTTTTGCAAATTCAAGCGTTTGGATCGTACAATCGTAGAGATCCCACTGGTCTATACCGCTGACGGCCCTATGCCAACCGGGTCCATAATCCTTTTGCACGATACCACGCGAAACACCCCATATACGGGTTCTTACGCCGATCTGGTCTACGCTCACCTTAATTACAAAAAATTTAACACCAATAATAGACAATCCTATGAGAACTATAATTCCAATAGGAATAATATATTTTGTGGTAAGTTTTCCTATGTGCATTTTCACCTCTTAAAGTAGATGATGTTAACTTGACTTATGTGTGAAGGTAAAATACGTATAAAGCATTTACGGCGATTTGTCCGGCCCCGGTTTTAAAGGGCTAACCAGCGCCGCATCGGGTGGTTCCGGGAACATATAATCGATCTTTGGCGCATCTTCAATATACTTAAAGCGTTGGATGCTTTGCGGCGTCTCAATACCTTGCCTGATAATTGGGGTGCTCCTTACGATGGCCTGCTTCAGGCGTTTGGCATATTCGAGCCGCACCATATTACGTCCGCCTTCACCATCCAGCGCATTTCTCAACAGCCTGATACCCTCGGCATCAGTCTTAACTGTTGCCAAAACGGCCTCTGACTCTTTTGAAAGTTTTTCAAAATCCGCATCGGCCTGATATTTCTTTTGGATCAAGTAGGCATTTGCGTCTTGCTTTTTGGCCTCAGCAGAACCTCTTGCGTCCATGATGCGCTTGTCGCATTCACCGCGAAACCGCGCAACCTCAACCTCAAGCTTCTTTGTTTCTTCTACGATAACCTTTCGCTGGTTTTCTTTGGCTGCGGATCCCCTTGTCTTCTGTTCTTCCACTTCCTTGTCCGCCAACCTGCGCTCTTGTATTTTCTCGGCATATTCCCGGTAGTAGCGGTAGTCGGTAAGGTTTATAGACGTTACGCTGAAACCGTGTATCTCCAGCATTTTATTAATCTCTTCTTTGGCCCTTTGCGCCTTGATATCGCGCAATGAGGCAACGGGGAACTCGCCAAGCGTTAGTTCTCCATAACAATAATAGCAGATGGTGCGCGCGTAATCGTATAACCACTTCTTCTTAAACACGTCGCCGACACCCGTGCTTTGGACAATATGAATTGCAACATCCGGCCTTAACATGTACTGTAATTGCAAATCAAGCACCACGTCACCACCGTCTATTGACTTGACTACCAGCGGGTTGCCCTGCGGGTGTTTGTCGTCAATTTCGGCTGAAGTCATTTTTAAAACCTGCTCCCTCTTATCCAGAATGTAGATGTCCTGAACGAAAGGATAATAGAGTACAGCGCCTGCACGGTTGATCAGCTTTATGCCACCCGTCAGGTTGTTTACTATTACGGCGACTTCGTCGGCGGCGATTTCCTTCCAACTTAACTCTCTTCCGCCATATATCCCACCCACAATAAGAACAATAGAGAGAACCGCCACTATTACATTCCGATAAATATGGTGGAATTTGACTTTTGACTTAAAGTGTCTGTCCATAATTACCCTTTTCTGCTAACGTAAACGTGTGTGAAGAACCATAAACATATTCCGTAATTTGTGACGGAAATAAACGAAGCGGTATTATATAAGGTGTAGTGTTGCAAGGTCAATAGAAAATTCAAAAACTCACAATTTGGACGGCTTGAACAGGCTTGCGGCATATTGGGTGGTATGGACAGACCCTGTTTGTCTGCGCTTGTATTTTGACTCACTGCGGTACGAAAGCCGTCAAAGATGCGGAAGAAAATAACCCCAAAGGGTTGAAATATAGACTTAATTACTGCAATTAAGCACTAGCGTCGCATCACCCTTGCAATAACGTATGCAATGTGATATGTTATCCGCAACGAATGATGGGTGAATACTAAAAACAATTTAAGTATTTATCAGAAAATGCCGGAAATATTTAACAGACTATCCAGTTCCTTAGAATGATTGAGGTTTTCCCAAAAGCCAACAAATCAAAAAACAGGGTTGTAGTGATGCACATTGTAAAAAATATTTCAATTATGAAATGGAAAGCACTCGTACTATGTGGTAGTATTTCATCTCGTATTATTAAATAGTTGTAGTATAACTGCATATATAATAGGTATTAACGATATATTTACGCTGTAGTTTGCCTGTATTGGAACAGTATTTGATTGGGTACTGTCACTAAATATGCATTTGGATTCTGAAAAGCCACTGCCATGTTGAACCGTCATATATCATGTAGTTATAGGGGACTTAGCGCAAATGTGTGATGTGTTGTATTTGTGATACCAGGAGATGCCTGCCAGTCATGTAATCATCGTATTCGGTCTGGCATTCCTGTGGTTAAATGATTTATGGGAAATTATAGGCGCTATTTCAAGTAAGGGCGTCCCCAATCTATAATTGATTAGGGAAAAAAATACTTGACACGTTCGAGCCTGTTTATATATAATGCGTTGCGTTTATCGTTGAAACATATCGCTATTAAGGTAAGTAAGTAGGTGATTTAAAGATGCTGAAATTGAGAGAAAAACCATGGAGGAGGAGAAAGGAGGCCAAATACACTATCTAAATCTCTGGTAGCGTTAAGCAAATTTATAGGATTTTAAGCTTATTGTTGGGGTTCTGGTAATTGTCTATTTTTTGGGAGGAGAAAATTATGAATAGTGCATTGTGGAAGACCTGTATCGGGGGCTTTGCTACAGCAGTCTTCTGCGCGGCGACTTGCGTCACCTCTTTTGGGGCAGAGGCAAAATCGTTAGAAGATATGGAAAAGGAGTTGAATTCGTTAAAGGCGACCATTTCAGGTTTAACGGAGCAGATGGAGCTTGTTAAGCAGGAAAAGGCCGTTGCAGCCGCTTCCGATACAAAGGAAGATGTTGCGGCATTGAAGAGCGAGGTTTCTACGTTGAAGGAAGAGATGCGGGTTGCTGCCGAGGGCGCACCAGCGATGAAGGCTGAGGACATCGCAGGCAACGTGTACTCTGAATTTGCGAAGAAGGTTAAGTTGGGCGGTCAGGTTAGAACCAGGGCAGAGTATGCGAATGGTTTTTATCAGGGAGTGGCAAATAATGGAACTTTGAATGGTGCCAATACGAGCGTTGCTGCTACTGGTGGAGTCAGAAGCCGCGTGAACGCGGTGGACGACAGCTACGTATTGAACCAGACAAGGTTATGGGCGGATGCCGATGTGAATGAGCACTTAAGGGTTTTTATACAGTTCCAAGATGCTCGGACATTTGGTTCTGAGGGAAGCACCGTTGGATATGCTTCTTCCGGCGGTGGCGCTGCTAACGGTTCAGGCGGTGGTGAAAACTCCATGATTGACCTTCACCAAGGCTATTTTGACTTGAGGAAGCTCTTTGATATGCCATTAACCGTAAGGGTTGGTCGCCAGGAAATTGTATGGGGTGATCATAGGGTATTGGGTAACTTCGTATGGTCAAACGTAGGTCGTGTGTTTGACGCAGGACGCTTTATGTGGGATACCGACACCATCCATGCAGAGGCTTTTGCTGCAAAGGTAGATGAAGACGGTTTTTTCGTTGGTAGTGAAGGTGCCGGTACTGCCAATCCTGGTAATGGTAGTTCTGACGAAAATGTATATGCTGCCCAGTTGGCATTTAAAAAGCTGGTTCCGAGCGCGTTGTTAGAGCTTATGTATATTTGTAAGAGCGATCAGGATGACACTGCTGGAGCCGGTACAACTTTGTCTGGTACAGGCAATGCTGCCCTAGCTGGATCAGTAACCAATATCCATGACTTTGGCGCAAGGATAGATGGTAAGGTTCCAAATTTGGACGCTATGGATTATACCCTTGAATCACACGTCCAAGTTGGTACTTATGGCACAGCGGCTCAGGAAGCATGGGCATTTGCTGGTAAGACAGGCTATACGCTTAAAAATGTTGCATGGACGCCACGTTTTGGCATTGAATATGATTATGCATCCGGCGACAGTGATACTACAGATGGCACCCACGAGACGTTTGACAACCTCTATCCGACAAACCACTGGCAGGGTATCTATGGTTTTGCAGACTTGGTTTCATGGCAGAACATGCATGATTTCAGGGGGCAGGTAAAGGTTTCACCTACAAAGAAGTTAACGGCACAGGTAGATTATCATTATTTCCTGTTGGCTGAAGAGAGCGATGGTTGGTATCTCGCAAATGCAACCCTTGCAGCGCCTCGTGCGAATAAAGCTGGAGTTGGAACATCATACGATACTAGCGATGATGAGCTTGCACAGGAATTTGATTTGACAGTTAGCTACGACCTTTATAAGAATGTAAAAATCCTTGCCGGTTACTCATACTTTGCAGCCGGGGATTGGATTGAGAACAACATCGGTGATACAGATACCAATTGGGCATATCTGCAGACAACGGTTACGTTCTAATTGTTGACAAAAGACATCCGTTGTTTTATGACGGAAGTCGGTTAAAGGTTTATGTAATTAAAATGGGTGTTGCCTCGGCAACACCCATTTTTTTTGGTAGTCAGAAAAAAATATCACAAATAGCACAAAGATGGTATAATAACGAATAGTAGGGCAAGGCTTCAACCTTGCCTTTTCTCTCATTCCCAAGCTCCAGCTTGGGAATGTACCTGTACAAGAAGCTCCAGCTTCCGTTTGTTATTACAATTAAGCGCTAGTTCCATTTAGGAATAAAATATTGGTAGAAGATAAACAGAGAAACCGTGTTAGTTCCGTAGGAATGATATCTTTTTACACCCGTTGAATTTTAAATATATCCTGCCTACGGCATTTATGTTTGCGTGAGCTAACTATTTCTACCGATATTTTGTCCCTACGAGACGTTTAATAAACAGACCCGGATTGGATTTTTAATATATTAGGCACTTAGCATATTCTAAGTTACCGCTTTCTCTCGTTACCAATCGTTGGCTTGGGATTGTGCCAGTAAAAGAAACACCGGCTTCATTATCATTTCAGGTACCTTGTTATAAATAATTCATGGAAAGATTGCTTATACAAAGAATTTCTAAAGCATTATACAACCAAATTTCTGAAGTACCCAGGTACTTTGTATGAAAACCAAAGAAATACGTGATATCATA
The DNA here is from genome assembly GCA_015661205.1 of Candidatus Brocadiaceae bacterium. Taxonomy (GTDB): domain Bacteria; phylum Planctomycetota; class Brocadiia; order Brocadiales; family Brocadiaceae; genus JACVXV01. The sequence continues at coordinate 9,609 of JACVXV010000015.1, read as the reverse complement.
CTCAAAGAGATCCCCGCTATCCTTGAACAGGATAAAGAGGTGCAAGCGCTTGTCCTGCGCCTTTCGGAAGGCCGTTTCGCTGACAAAGAAAAGACAGAAGACCGTTTTGATAGAATACTGAACGAATTAGCAGCGGCAAAGGAGGCACAGAGGAATAAGTGGGAAGAGGAAGCGAAGAGATGGGAAGAGCAGAACAAAAAAAGGAAAATAATCCACTCAAGCTTTCTATGCAGATAGAGGCAAAATTCTTTTCATTGTGTGAAGAAAAAATCGACGTGGTGATTTATACCAATAGCTCCTTCTACAAGGAGATAATAAAGCATGCAAAAAGATTTGATATTGCAAGGTTACAACAATCTAAGGAAGGCAATAGCACCCCTAACAGCATCGGTTAAAAAATAGGAATTTCACTTGAAATATGACGCATTGCGTCTCGTCGTAACCTGTCGAATTTATCATCAAAAACGAACAGAAAAGATAGTTTACCGCAGAGGGAAAGAAGCGGGAGCTTCTGGTACAGACTCGTTCCCAAGCAGGAGCTTGGGAACGAGAGAAAAATCCGCGCTAATCCGCGTAAATCAGCGGCAAGCAAGTTGTTTTTAGCCGCGGGTTCGCGCGGATGGACGCAGATAGGTTAAAGCAACAGGATGGTGGCAAACTTCAAGTCTCTCTTTAAAAGGTGTTCCGTCATCTTAAACGACGCATTAGTTATTACTCAATGGAAAATATGGAAAAACACAATCGATACTATCCCTATTTTGACGAATTCAAACACTTGGCCACAAAGGGCAACCTGGTACCCGTTTACCGCCAATTGCTTGCCGATACGTTAACCCCTGTCTCTGCGTTTCAAAAGATTTCAGAGGCAGAGTATGCCTTTCTCCTTGAAAGCGCTGCGGGCGGTGAAAAAATCGCACGGTATTCGATACTCGGCGCAAATCCTTTTATGGAATTTACGGTATACGGTAATCGCGTGGAGATGAAGCGTGGCGCCGGCAAGAAAGAAATAGTGCAGGCGGAAGACCCTCTGGAGATATTGAACAAGGAGATACAGGCGTTTAAGCCGGTGCAGATTGACGGTTTGCCCAAATTCTTTTGCTGCACGGTAGGATACATTGGGTACGACACCATACGCTACTGCGAGCAATTGCCAAACATTCCACCAGATGACATGTTGTTTGCAGATATTCAGATGATGTTTTACGACACGGTAATAATATTTGACCATCTGACCAAAACGATTAAGGTTGTTTGCACGGCACACATCCAGGGTGGCCGTTTAGAAAACGTTTATGAAGACGCCATCCGTAAGATAGACCACCTTATAGAGCGGTTACGCACGCCCGTGATGTTCCTGAGCGATGATGCCCCGGTAAAAGGAGACCTTCAGACACCATTTTCGTCGAATTTTGAAAAACCAGATTTTCTTACATCGGTAGACCACTGCAAGGAGTACATTAAGGCTGGGGACATATTTCAGGTAGTAATCTCCCAACGGCTGAAGACACAGGCCAGTGCCGAACCATTTGACATATATCGTGTCCTAAGGGTGCTGAATCCGTCACCCTACATGTTTTATCTGAAAATGGGAGACGTAAAGCTTATCGGTTCGTCGCCGGAAGTCATGGTAAAGGTTGAAGATAAAAAAATCACCGTAAGGCCCATTGCAGGCACCAGGAAAAGAGGGGTGGATGATAACGAAGACTCCATGCTTGCTCAAGAATTGATTGCCGATCCCAAAGAACGGGCAGAGCATATCATGCTGCTTGATTTGGGAAGAAACGATGTTGGCAGGGTATCGCGGTATGGCAGTGTCCACATAGATGAAAATATGGTTATTGAAAAATATTCACACGTGATGCATATAACGTCCAGCGTTTGTGGGGAATTACGTGAAGGCAAAACCGCATTCGATGCGTTGAAGGCGTGTTTGCCGGCGGGAACCCTATCCGGCGCGCCGAAAATACGGGCGATGCAGATTATTGATGAAGTTGAACCCACGAAGCGGGGGCCTTATGGCGGTGCGGTTGGGTATTTTGACTTTTTCGGGAACGTAAACACCTGTATTACGATCCGGACTATCATCATGAAGGGCAATGACGCCTATATTCAGGCGGGCGCAGGCATTGTTGCCGATTCTGTCCCTGAACGCGAATATGAGGAAACCTTAAATAAGGCGAAGGGCATGTTAAGGGCAATTGAAATTGCCGGAAAAATGAAAGGATAGCAACGTGGGTATTGGCAGGATTGTGCAGATTATCGGGATTATCGTGGTGTTGGATGCCCTCTATTTTGGTATGGTAAAGGACTCCATGAAGATGGAGGTGTTTATGTTGTTTATCGGCAGTGTCATTTTTTATGTTGGTCGCATGTTCGATAAAAAAAAATAATGGTAATGTAGAGACGCATTGCACGCGTCTCTTTTTGTCAACGACCCTTTCTATACGCACAGCAGTTTCCAGACGCATGCAATGCGTCTCTACAAAAACATTGAAATTTCTATACATCTGGTTAGGCTGTCTTTGGGCAGTGGCTTCTTCATATTCACATATGGGGACACGGGCGCCGTGTCCCTACTACAGATTACCCCTTTTCCTATTATTCAATAAGTTCTGCCGTAAAGATGTAAATCTCTATATCTTTCCCTTTCCATGCGTCAGATGGCAGCCCTGCCTTGCCTTCGCAACAGTGGGAGAGAAATTCTTCTTTGTCCCAGCCTGTTTCCGTAGCAACCTGCGGCAAAAAACATCCGGTGCGCAAACCCTTTTGAATAAATATCCCATGCTTTCCAAGTTCGAAGTCCAGGGGATTTTGAATGCGCGTCAAGGGGGATAGCACGGATAGTTTAATCTCCACAGAGGGCAGCTCTGAAGGCTTTATGCGGTTGAACTCAAATCGTGAGTCATCCATAACCGAAGAAGCCGCCATTTCTGAGACTAATTGATAAAGGGGGGTATCGGAAACAAAACGCCCAATGCACCCGCGAAGCTGTCCGTGTGTTCTCAACGTGACAAAAACGCCTTGTCTGCCTTGCAGTTGTGGGTGCTCGGAAATAAATTGCGGTATCGGTTCGTGCTTTACCGCGGCTTCTACGCTCTTTCGCGCAATGTCTAAGAGAATTGCTTTTACCTGTTCATCCATAAAGTCGTTAAGTCCTTAAAAAGATAATACCGGTAATACAGAGACACCCCATCGGGGTGTAACAACCGTAGCCCACAGCGTGAGCGGTGGGTAAAGAGAAACACCTATTGTTTTAGCCCCGTAGGGGCGGCACAACCCGGATAAATATATAGAAACAATAGGTGTCCCAGCCATATTGTGCGTCCTTTTCTGTCACCCCTTCGGGCCTGTTGTGGGGCGACCCTTTAGGATGCAACCCTTGGTGCGTATTCAGACTACGCGCTATCACCCGGCTTGGTTTGCAGTTCCAACGCAAGGTCTTTTATCATTTGCAGATCGTCGTCAACCTTTCGGCCTTTTGTCGTCAGGTAATTCCCGATCATCATGCTATTGGCGCCGGCGTAAAACATCCACGATTGGAGGTCGCGCAGGTTCTTTTCACGCCCACCGGCAATCTTAATCTCCTTGTTCGGCAGGACAAACCGGAACACCGAAATGATTTTTAACGACTCCATCGGCGTCAGGGGAACACTGCCTTCCAAGGGTGTTCCGGCAATAGGGTGAAGAAAATTGAGGGGTACCACGTCAACATCCAGCATTTTCAGGGCAAAGGCGACTTCCAGGCGGTCTTCCATGCCTTCTCCGATCCCAAAGATTGCGCCACTGCATATCTCCAACCCGGCCGCCTTCGCAACACGGATGGTGTTTATGCGTTCCTGATACGTGTGGGTTGAACACACCTTCGGAAAGAAGGCCTCCGATGTCTCAAGGTTATGGTTGATCCTCTTTAACCCACACTTTACCAAGGTCTCCGCCGATTCTTTTGTCAACATGCCAAAAGAGCCGTGGGGCTGTATATGGGTATTCTTAGCAAGATATTCGATTGCCTTGCCGATCTTGTCAAGGTCTTGCGGGTTGCGGATGCTATGGCCGCTCGTCACCATGCCAAGCGAACTGGAACCGGCTTGCTCGGCGCGGCTCGTGGCGTCGAGTATTTCGGGACTGCCGATAAGGGGAAACTCTTCTATACCGGTTTGGTGGCGGGTAGATTGAGAGCAAAAACTACAGTCCTCGGTGCAGAGTCCCTGTTTCGCGCTAACGATGGAGCAGGCCTTTACCGAATGGCCGAAATGCCGTAATCGTATTTGATTTGCCCAGTAGAATAAATCGTAAACACCGTCGCCGTCCAATTGCATGAGATAAAGGGCGTTGTCGCGGCTAATCGTCCCATGTAGCAAAGAGTAACACGCAATCTCTTTTACCTGATCGTTCATGTGTTCCTGTATTTTAAATAAGCCGACCGGACGTGCTGCCAAACAACGTCAGGCCGCTCCGACCGGACGTACGTCATGCAATCCGTTCCTTCAAAACTCCATGTTGCTATATTACGAATGCCTGCATGGTAGGCCACGTCCACGGCCGTTAGTATCTCCGCCTCTCTGTTTTCCGGCACCCGGTACCCTTGTATCCATATCTGCGGTTCCTTGTTATACTTCCTGGAGAGGGCAACCACGTCGCGTGACACGCTGCCGACAAATTCAACCACATCCTGCTTATAGCCGTACCAGTACGGGTCGCTTCCGAAGATATCCATACTGGCGATCATGGCGACCTTTTCCCACTCATAGATGCCGTAGCGCGGGTCAGTCGTCGGGAAAAGACACACGGCATTTTTCAGCCCCTTCTTTGCAGCCGCGTTTGCAAGGAATTCCAGGAAGTGAACAATCGTCATCTGGCGAAACGCCTTTACTTCATCGGTGAAATCCATGGGCATCTCGTAGCCGTGCGTTTCCTTAAAAAGACCTTCGCACGTCTTGCAGGTGCAGCCCCATACGTCCCTTTTCTTATCTCCAAACAGGGGGGAGAATTCTCCGAAAAACAAATGCGGCTCGTCCCAGAATACGCCTTCCGCGCCCGTTTTGGCCGCAAGTTCGATCCAGGCCAGCATGAAGTCCTTAAACGTTTTAGAGTTCAAACAGACCTTTGAAATCGTTATCTCACCTTCGGGAAAGCTGAGGCGCTGCCTGCATTGGGGGTACGTGCTTACAAACTGGGAAAAAGATTCCCCGCCAAAGACGCGCCCAATGCCCCACGGGTCGAGGAAGACCTCCAGCCCGGCCTCACGACTTGCCTTTACCACGTCAACCATAGTTCCCGCATGGTATGCGACGTCGTGTTCACTCATGGCGTGAACGACGAAATTGCACCCATCGTCGGCCATTTTCTTCATATCTTCCCGGACGTGGCGTAATATCCGGCTGCCAAAATAACTCGTTCCAAGTTTCATACAGGGCATGTTAACCTTGTTATCCAAATATGTCAAGCAAATCCATTGCGTGGAGATTTTTTTTCCTTGCTTAGAAATCAGCAAATTGTTAGTATAGCAACAAATCTCTATGAATTTTTGGCTCTACCATGTTCGTGCTTGAGGCGTTATATTTTTGGACCTATAACGATGTCTTGGGAACCGGCTTTGATAGTTAAGGATACGATAAGTATAACACTATCAAGCGGAAAACCGCCCTGAAATACGGGTCCAAAAGATTACCACACACGGCATTGCGGTAGAGCCTTTTTTTTTATACCGCACCTTCCTCATTTACACCACGCCCCTTATTGTAATCATGGTTTTGCGCCTGCGGCAATTATAAAACAAAGATAGAAAACATCAAATACTTTGTCTGCGCCTGCTTATGACTCATAAGGGTTTGAAAGCCGCCGGAGATACGGCAAGCCATTGTTTCCTGCTGGTGGGGGATAATGGATGTGGATGGCACAAGTGGAAATGCCAGAGCGCAGAGTCGGGTTGTTGTAGGGACACGGAGCCCGTGTCCCTAATGTGTGAGCATAAAAAAGTTGCCGAAGGACTAATTTAAATGTATAGGAATTTCAAACCGACCTTGTAGTGGCAAGGCGCGCCTTGCCACTACGTTGTTAATGTCGCCGTGGACTCTTTTATACGCAAGGAGGTAGTAATGGTTTACGAAAGGCAAAAGTATCTTCAGCATACCATTAAGGCATTTATCAGAAAAGGTGAAGACTATTACGTAGCAGAGTGCCATGAGATTGCGGTTGTTACCCAGGGAAAAACCCTTGATGAAACGATTGATAACCTAAAAGAGGCCGTTGCATTGCATTTAGAACATGAAGACTTATCGGAACTGGGCTTAGCGCCGAATCCGACTTTATTGGTAACTTTTGATGGTATTTTGATGCCTGCAAAAGAGCCTGATATATACAGCTATGCAGAATCTATTGCAAGGGAGAAGGGATTTGCATGCCTTACGGAGCTTGGCATTGAAGATATTGCTCATCTGTCGAGGAGCATACTATGAAGATGTTTGACTATACGGTGGTCGTATGGAAAGAAAAAGAGGGGTGTGTTTCACAGTGTCCTGAACTGGGGGTTGCAAGCTGTGGAGACTCTGTTCCCGACGCCATACAAAACATTAAGGACGCCGTAGGATTATACCTGGAGAATGCGGAGGCGCCTGGGATGCCGGATGATATTGAAAAATGCCTTACCACGAAGGAAAAGTTTACCACTCATATTGAGGTTGCACGGTAATGCCGAAGCTTCCTGTCCTTTCTTTGAACTTCTTAAACACCTTATAACCATGGAAAAACTACTCAAGTTATCACCTCTATACGATATCCTTAAAAAGGCTGAACAGGGCGAACGGCTGTCCTTTGGTGATGGTGTGCGGCTTTTCAAGTCCAACGACATCCATCATATCGGCCACATTGCAAACATTGTTCGTGAACGGAAAAATGGCAACAAGGCATACTACATTACCAATCGTCACATCAACTACTCCAATATCTGCAAGAACCGCTGCAAGTTCTGCGCTTTTAGCCGGGAGAAGGACAAAGCAGGCGCCTACGAGATGGACATGGATGAAATTATCGAAAAGGCCGTAGCCGCCGCCGATGAAGGCGCAACGGAACTCCACATCGTGGGCGGGTTGCACCCGGACCTACCCTTCGATTTTTACGTAAAAATGATCTCGGCGATTCACGAGCGGTGCCCCGACGTGCATATCCAGGCGTTTACCGCGGTAGAGATTGAGCATCTGTCCCAAATGGCAAAACTCTCCGTGTCTCAAACGCTAAAAATACTGAAAGAGGCCGGGCTCGGCTCCATGCCGGGCGGCGGCGCGGAGGTGTTTTCCCCAACCATCAGGCAGCAATTGTGTCCGGAAAAACTCAGCGGAGAGGGCTGGTTAAACGTTATGCGCGAGGCTCACGCGCTGGGGCTGCGCAGCAATGCCACCATGCTTTACGGCCACGTAGAAACGCCTGAAGACAGGGTAAACCACCTCATAATGTTGCGGGAACTCCAGGATCAAACCGGCGGGTTTATGTCCTTTATCCCACTGGCATTTCATCCTAAAAACACCGAATTGGCAAACCATTTTAGCACCACGGCAATGCTTGATCTGAAGGTTACTTCGATAAGCCGGTTGATGCTTGACAACTTCGGCCACGTCAAGGCATTCTGGATTATGCTGGGGATTAAACTGTCTCAGATTTCTCTGAGTTTTGGAGTAGATGATATTGACGGCACGGTACAGGAAGAAAAAATCACCCATGCCGCCGGGGCAGAAACGCCGGAGGCGCTGTCTGTCCAGGAAATCATAAGGCTCATTAAAGAGGCCGGACGCGACCCGGTGGAACGGGATACGCTGTATAACCCTGTACAAAGTAAAAAACCGTTGGTTTGCGCGGTGTAAAGTTTTATCAAAAAAAAGCGCTGAAATCGTGGAGATGAAAAATAGTTCTCACACGAAGGCACAAAGGCACGAAGAAATAATGGAAACCGAAACGGCCAGGTCAACCGTTTCTGGTTGACATAATGCTTATTATTGCAATTAAGCGCCAGTTCCGCAGGAACGAAATATTGTATAGAATAATGGTATCTTACAATATACCATGCCTACGGCATTCATCTTTGAGTATGTTCTTATTTCTACCGATATTTTGTCCCTACGGGACGTTTACAAAAAACACAGAGGGGGAGGGGCCATACCCCATAGCTGTTAAGTTAAGAAACTTATTATCGCTACGGAACCCTTGTTTTTGTTAGCCCTGAAAAGGCGAAATACCTTAGCCCAGGGCAACGCCCTGGGTAACAAAATAAAACCATCAAGCCCTGAAAGGGCGTAATACGGAATGCACTATTATTTTGCCCTCTATGCCGTCCCTTCAGGGCTTGTCTTACTGAAAATGCTAAACCCAGGGCGTTGCCCACAGGTTTATACACATCTTTGCTCAAGTGTATGAACGAGGTGTGACGAATGCCATGTTGCGTGCAGTCAGGGCTAAAGCCATGATTAGCGTGTGTATGCACCCCAGCCTGAAGGCTGGGGTTAATGAACGGCAGATCGTAGATAACTCCATATTGCTTGTGACCAAATTACCGGTTGCTTATGTCCAAACCATCCGGCCATTACCCCAGCCATTAGGCTGCGATTCGTGATGGACGCTACGTGTAGCTGCCGTAGCTCTTTTGTATTAACCCCAGCCTTCAGGCTGGAGCTTGGGAGAATAAGGAAAACTTATAATGTCAACCGGGGACGGTTGACCTACTTAAAATATGAGGGTTTATAAACAATGTCCACTTTTACAAAACTTTTTAGTCCATTTAAAATCGGTTCTCTCAGCATAACAAATCGCATGGTGATGTCCCCTATGGAGACACATCTGTGCGACAAGGATGGGTTCGTTACCGATGAGATTATTGCCTACTACAAAGAACGCGCCGTGGGCGGCGTGGGTTATATTACGGTGGAAAACACCGGGGTCGACCCTGCCGGCAGGGTCAACAACGGTATGATGTGCATACATGACGACAAGTTTGTCCCAGGATTAAAAAGGCTGGCAGACAGCGTCCATGCGGCTGGTGGGAAAATTGTCCTCCAGCTGAGCCACGCGGGGAAAGAGGCGTTGCCGTTCTTTACGGGGGCAAAGCCCGTTTCCGCCTCGGCAATACCAAGTCCTTTAACCAAAGAGATGCCGATTGAATTGACGGCAGAAGAAGTCCGGTCGCTGGCAAATAAGTTTGCGGATGGGGCCGTCCGCGCGGAACAGGCAGGATTTGACGGCGTTGAGATTCACATGGCACACGGCTATTTAGTGAACCAGTTCCTTTCCCCGGAATCCAACATAAGGACGGATGATTATGGCGGTGATACGGCTCGCCGTTCACGGTTTGCAATGGAGATTGTCGAAAACATCAGAAAACGCACCCCAAAGGATTATCCCGTCATCTGCCGCATCAGCGCTGACGAATATACCGAGACGGGAATCAAATTGGAAGAAGGCAAGGAAATCGCCAGGATACTTGAAAAGGCCGGCGCGAGCGCCATACACGTTTCCGCATGCAACTATGCGTCTGCATTCTACAACATACCGTGCTATTATCTGGACGAGGGGTGCTTTGTGCATCTGGCGGCGGGCGTCAAGTCCGTGGTAAAAATACCGGTGTTA
>JACVXV010000267.1 GCA_015661205.1 Candidatus Brocadiaceae bacterium | reverse complement strand
TTACCAAGATTCGACTCGCCTATTACTACAACGGTTTTGATGCATGACATACATAAATGGAGGGCTTTTCTCAGGTCTCCACTTGACAACGCTACTAATGAATTGCCTGCCTATTAGCGGTTGCCCCTACGGGGCAAGACCACAAAGGCTTGAGTTGCCTTCGTCTAAACGGTTACAAAATACAATTTATGAAAACAATACGGTTAGATACCGACATTTTAATCATTGGCGGCGGGGCGGCGGGGTGTTTTGCCGCTTTGGATATCTATAAAAAATCCCCTCACGCTAAAGTGGTTGTCATGGAAAAGGCGCATATCGAACGCAGCGGATGCCTGGCGATGGGTCTTAACGCCATCAATGCCTACCTGAACGAAGGCCAAACCGCCGAGTCGTACGTCTCTTACGTGGAACGGGAGTTCGAAGGTATTATCAGGAAAGACCTGGTTTACACCATCGCACAGGGACTCAACGAGGCCGTCCACGACGTGGAGGCAATCGGGCTTCCCATAGAACGCAACAAGGAGGGCGTTTACCGCCATCGGGGAAAACGTAGCGTGCATATCTTCGGCGAACGGCTGAAGCCTATCCTTGCAGAGGCGGTAAGCCAAACTCCTGCACAGGTGTTGAACCGCGTGACGGCGACCAACTTTATATACAACGGCAAACGCGTCTGCGGGGCGTTCGGTTACGGCGCCAGGGACGGCGCGCTATACGTGGTCAGGGCAAAGGGCGTTATCGTGTGTACGGGAGGCGCTTCCGGCATCTACAAACCTCACAATACGGGCGGGGCGCGCCACCTGATATGGTATTGCCCGTGGAACGTCGGAACAGGATACGCCATGGGGATACGCATCGGGGCGGAAATGACCAGTTTTGAAAACCGGTTTATCGCCCTGCGGGTAAAGGACGTCAATGCCCCAACGGGCACCATCGCCGTCGGCGCGCATTCAAAGCAGATCAATGTCCGCGGAGAAGACTATCTGGAACGCTATTACAAACACCTGGGCGGGAACAAATGTCTGACGCACCACAGGCTTTTTGCTACCCTGGAAGAAACAAAGGCGGGACGTGGCCCATGCTACCTGGATACAACCACTCTGGATGATGATGGAGAGAAGCGGTTAAAGGAGGATTTTCTGAATATGAATCCTCAAATCGTCCTCCTGTGGGCAAGTAAGGGAATGGATCCGGGACTGAAGCCGGTGGAGATACAAGGCACGGAACCTTTTGTTGTGGGAGGACACTGCCAGGCCGGGTATTGGATCGATAAACATAGAAAGACGACTATCGACGGCCTTTATGCCGCCGGAGAAGTGGCGGGCGGGGCGCCGAAAAAATACGTCAGCGGCAGTTGGGTTGAGGCTCGTATCGCCGTAGCGACGGCGCTTGAGGATATTAAAGAAATTTCCCTGGAAAACGTTGACGAAGGGATGGTTCATAACGAAGGCGCGAGGGTTACCGCGCCATTAACAAGGAAACCAGGCATATCGCCGCATGAAGCGCAGGAACGGCTGCAAAAGGTTATGGATGAATACGCGGGCGGTATTTCGATGAACTACGAACTCCACGAGGAACGTTTGCTGGAGGCAAGGCAACAGCTCAAGAGGTTAAAAGAGCGTACGCAAGACCTGGCGGCGGTAAATAATTATAATGTGGTGGAGGCGCTGGAGTGCATTGACAGGATTGACGTGGCCCGCGTCCTGGTGGAACACCTGATATACCGGAAGGAGACGCGCTGGTCATGCTACCAAACGAGATTGGACTATCCCAACAAGGATGATAGCAGGTGGCTCACCTTTGTCAATTCCGTGTATAACCCTGACACGGACGAAATACGCATGGTGGAAAGGCCTTTGAACCCATGAGTATTTTTATCGATGAAACTATTTGCAACGGATGCAAGGGGCTGCCGGAGGCGCGATGTGAGCGTGTTTGCCCCGGCGATTTATGCTTCCGGAAAGAAAATATGAAGGCGGACATACGTGACCAATCCGCGTGCTGGACGTGCGCCTGTTGCGTGAAGGCGTGTCCCGTGCAGGCGATTGAACTCAGGCTGCCTTTTCAAGTGTGCAGTAACGGATCTTATTTAAAAGCCCGGCTGAAGCAGGACAAGACGCTTTGGACGGTATGCCATACGGATGGGCATCAGGAAAGTTTTATTATTCAAGCAAGATGTTTGAAAGGAGATAAGTAGGTTATGATTCAGAATATTGCTCCTCACGGGGGCACGTTGATAAACAAGGTCGTTTCTATGGCCGAACGCGAGTCGCTGCTGGACAAGGCGCTCCATTATGACATGAAGAAGAAAAAGCTTAATACCAGGGAGATGTCGGACCTTGACATGATTGCGGTTGGGGCAATGAGCCCGCTCGAGGGGTTCATGTGCAAGAAAGATTATGACACCGTCGTCGATACCATGCGGTTGTCCAATGGCCTGCCCTGGTCGATTCCCGTTACGCTTTCCGCAACGAAGGACGAGATCGTCGGGCTGAAGACCGGCAAGGACGTTGCCCTTGTGGATCAGGCCAATGAAGTAGTGGCTATTTTGCACCTGGAAGATATTTTTCATCACGACAAGCCGAGAGAATCGCAGAAGGTGTACGGCGTGGACGATCAGAAGCACCCCGGCGTGGAATACGTGTACAAGATGGGGGACTATCTGCTCGGCGGAAAGGTGAGCGTGCTTAACAGGACAAAACCTGCCGACTTTGCCGCCTACCGTTTAGACCCGGTTGATACCAGGGCGTTATTCGTGAAAAAGGGCTGGAAGCGCGTAGTCGGCTTCCAAACCCGTAATCCCGTCCACCGCGCCCATGAATACATCCAGAAATGCGCTTTGGAGGTTGTGGACGGCATACTCCTGCATCCCCTTGTTGGCGAGACAAAAAGCGATGATATCCCGGCGGACGTGCGCATCAGGAGCTACGAGGTGCTGTTGGATAACTATTATCCTAAAGACAGGGCAAAGTTGTCCGTCTTCCCTGCCGCTATGCGTTATGCAGGCCCCAGGGAGGGGAGGCCATCTTCCACGCGATTTCCAGGAAGAATTACGGCTGCACCCATTTCATTGTAGGCCGCGACCACGCGGGTGTGGGCAATTACTACGGGACGTTCGACGCGCACTATATCTTTGATGAATTTGACCATCATGAGATCGGGATTACGCCGTTGTTCTTCGACCACACATTCTATTGCAACGCGTGCGGCGGCATGGCTTCTTACAAGACGTGTCCTCACGATTCGGCCAATCACGTCATCCTCAGCGGAACGCAGGTGCGCAAAATGCTGAGCGCAGGAGAATCGCTGCCTCAGACCTTTACCAGACCGGACGTAGCAAAGGTTTTGGGTGAATATTACCAAAAGTTAAAGTAAGAGGTAACGGCTGACGGGTTATCGGTATTTTTTTACAGGGATCGGCAAGATACAACATCTTGCCGATCCTTGGAATTTCTTTTGCCAACCGCATCGTCAAGGCAGAACTCAGTCTCCTCAATGAAAGCATAGCAAAGTTCCGTTAGGAACGAAATATTGGTAGAAAATATGCAGAGAAACGGTATGAGTTCCGCAGGAACGACATAGTGGAAAAACACCCAATTACATTCTGTCCGACCACACATCTTCCGTGTGTTCAGTGTGTTCTGTGGTTGTAATGACGGCATTTACGATACGTTGGCAGAGAGAACAGCTTGCATAGAAAAGAGTTGTGAGGTATGGATTCCAGTTTTCAAAAACCGTTAAAACCACGGAAT
>JACVXV010000266.1 GCA_015661205.1 Candidatus Brocadiaceae bacterium | reverse complement strand
GTAATGTCGTGGAAGATTTTTAGTCTCTTTTGGAATGGCTCAAATTCCCCTTTATCCTCAGTTTCACGGCCAATTTTTTCGTCCATAGTTTCAATTGGCAATGGGTCTTTTGTAGCCATGATGATCTGAGTATACTCGGTAGATGGAAATTCTGACGGATATGGTTGTCCAGACTCGGTATCTTTAAAAATTAAGGTATATGGCCCGATACAGATTTTTTCGCCGTTGGTTAATGGATGGGGAGAAGTAATCCGTTCACTACCCAGAAAAACTCCGTTCTGACTACCCAGGTCTTCAATCAGATATCCACTCGCCGATCTGCAGATCCTTGCATGGTGCCGCGAAACAATGAGGTCATCAAATTTGATATCGGTGGTGGAAGCGCGGCCAATGATGGTAACATCCTTTAAAGGGTAGCTTTTTTTCTGTCCGGGGATGGTAACGTCGATTAGTTCAGCCATACGAACAAAGGTAATTGCACGATATCAAAGTGGAAGACCTCCCCTTCATCGTTCGACTGAGCGCTCACGACGAAGTCCCCTCCTTGCGAAGGAGGGGAAAGAGAGGTGGTTATAAAATTTCACTTAATGCTGTACAATTACAAAAAAGACTGACACTTTGCGATTATTTTTACGAGCAATGATTTCTAAAGTGTCAGCAACCGCATAATGTCATTGCGTGTGGCATAAATTACCAGGGTAATGATGAGGCCAAAGCCGATATATTGGGCGATAGAGAGTGTTCTCTGACTTACGGGAGAACCCTTGATTCGTTCGATTGCCAAAAACAGTAAGTGACCGCCATCCAGCACCGGAATAGGTAAGATATTTAAGAGTGCAAGCTGAAGGCTCAGAATGCCCAGGAAATACACCAGCTTACCAAAACCCACATTTGCTGATTCATACGAAGCCTGAGCAATGAGGATAATCCCCCCAACATTCTTCGTAGAAAGTCTTTTGGAAAAGAAGCCCTTTAGTGTAAGATAAAGTCTCTGAACATTAATAATAGCCTTTTTTGTGCCTACGATGCACGAGCCGGACAAACCATATTGTTTGACTTCTGTCTTTTCCCTGAATTTTACACCAATACGGCCTGCAGCACTCTTTTCGTCCTTCTGTGGTTCAATGGTAGACACAAATCGCTCGTTGCCCCGCATCCACTCAATTACCATGGGTTTCCCCTGTCCGGTGGTTACCATCTGCAGGAGGATATTCCACTCTTTTATTTCCTTTTCATCAAGAGAGGTAATCCTATCGCCTGGCTTTAAGCCAATTTTTTCTGCAGGGAATCCTTCAACAAGCGAATCAACCTTCAACCCATAAAAAGGTGTCAGGCTGCCCAGAAATTCTTCCTTCGCCTTCTCATCCTTGAATGGAATTTCAATCAAATTAACCGTATTATTTCTTTTAACCGTAACGATACATGTCTCATCTTTCGATTCAACAACAAGTTTCCTGATATCCGTAAAGCCTGTCACGGGTATGGAATTAATTTCAAGAACCTCGTCACCTTTCATTAAACCAGCGCTACTTGCAATGCTGTTATTTTTCACACCATCTAAAATAGCAGTAGCACAAGAAATACCAAGCATCCGCCGGGTAACCTTGGAAGGAGTTACTTTTAGTTCGACCTCTTTATTGTCTCGCAGTACGGTAAGTGAAATTTCTTTTCCTGGATTCATAGCCTCTACCTCACGGAATTCGTCCTCTGCGGAAATCCGTTTACCATTTACGGCGGTCACGACATCCTTGACCTGTATACCTGCATCCCTGGCCGGAGCATCATTATTTTCGAAGGCAAATATTTTATCAATTTCCAGACTTGTGGCCGGCATGATTCCGATGCGCTGGATACCATGCTCTTCATCGTACTTAGGTATGACGGTTACGTCAAAAGTCTTCTTGTCCCGCTCGACTTTGAGAGATACACCTGTAGCAGGGTTACTCAGGGCAACAATGGTAAAGAGGTCTTCAAAGTCCAGGTCTTTACTTCCATCGATTTCAACGATTTTGTCTCCTCGCTGAATCCCTGCCTCCCACGCAGGCCAGCCAGGCATGACCTGGCCTACATCGGGGGTAATAAAAGGCACCCCGATCTGAAAGGCAACAACGAAAGCAATAAAGGCCAGGACGGCATTTAATGCAACACCAGCCACAAAAACAGAGGCGCGCTGCCCGGCGCTTTTTGAAGAAAATTCCCACGAGGCTCCTGACTTTTCGTCTTCCGGACCTTCCCCTGCTAATTTGACATAACCCCCAAGCGGAACCAAGGAAAGCCGGTACTCTGTCTCCCCCCACTTCTTTTTAAATAGAGCGGGCCCGAAACCGAGCGAAAACGCCAGGACTCTAACTCCTATCTTTTTTGCTACCAGGAAATGGCCCAACTCGTGAATAAAAATAAGCAATCCGATACCCACGATTACCAGTATGATATTAGTCGAAACGTTTACATAAGGCATTTTTTAGTCTCCTGTCTTGCCCAGGCATCTGCCGTTAAAATATCTTCCAGGCAAGGGTTTTTAATATAATGATGATTGTTTATTACCTTTTCTACAGAGGAGGCGATCTCTGTGAACTTAATCTGACCATCCAGGAAGGCTTGCACGGCAACTTCATTGGCGGCATTAAGCGTTGCCCCCATGGTACCGCCTTCCCTGGCAGCTTGGTAACCCAGCCTTAAAGCTGGAAATTTTTCCATATCTGGTTTCTTAAATGTGAGACTTCCTATACTTGATAAATTTAATGGTTGTACACTGAGTGGCATTCTTTCCGGATATGTTAAGGCATACTGAATGGGCACCTTCATGTCTGGCATTCCCATCTGAGCAACAACCGACCCGTCACAGAACTCCACCATTGAATGAATAATCGATTGAGGATGTATCACGACGTCTATTTGTTCTACCTTCAAATTAAACAGCCATTTCGCCTCAATAATCTCCAGTGCCTTATTCATCAGAGTAGCTGAATCTATCGTAATCTTTTGCCCCATCTGCCACGTGGGATGTTTGAGGGCCTGCGCAGGACTTACATCGGAAAGTTTGTCCACAGGGTAATCATAAAAAGGACCGCCTGACGCTGTAATAATAACGCGCTTAATTTCACTTGGCTTACCCGACT
>JACVXV010000265.1 GCA_015661205.1 Candidatus Brocadiaceae bacterium | reverse complement strand
CGACTTAAAAATATTTTTTCACGCGGGTTTTTTAACAAAGTAATGCAGAAGTATATTTTGTTTTTCACTGGTGCAATTGCCTCCCTTATACACAAAGCGAAGGGCTTTGCAATATTTGGTGTGCTTTACTGTCTTATCATCAGTTTGAAACTCTTCAATGAATCTGGGTATTTTTTCTCTCATCAGTGGGAATAATGTCTGATAAGATTGAGCACGCTATCGAACACGCAAAACACTTGATGCCTGATCAAGGCCCATTGCCATTTTTCGTTCACCACAATACCATTCACCACTTTGAAATATACGACTTCTTCGAAGGCGTTAAACAGGCGGGACGCGCTTATGGCGCCAAGGCTTTTATGTCCGAAGAAGAGTTTCTCCTGGCGTTTGAACGAGGCCGCATTACGACGGATGTGCTTCAAAAGAATATCAAAGAATATATCACGCATCATAAACTTAATATTCAGCCGGATATTCTGTTTAAGCTCATGACAGAGAAGCCTCATGCGCGCCCGGCGCCGGACGCGAGGATTCAGCAGTTTGTAAACGACACCGCGTATCAACGCCCTGGTTATTACAAAGAGGCGGTTCAAATCGCCCACAATCTGGACATTGACGAGCTGATGGGACCGATTCTCTTTAAGTTTTTATCCTCCTATTTCGACTTCGGCCTGGCCTATTGGCCCATGCCGAATCGGGAGAAAGGAATGTGGCAGTGCTTTTGTGAAATTTACTCGAAGAGCGGTTTCTTCAGCACAAAATTCCTCAAGATCTTGAAACAAATCATCGCCGAGGTGAAACGGTATCAATACGACGATGCCACAGTACTCCTGCTTCAACGTTTGGCTATTCCCGATGAACACCTGGACGACTATATGTTCCGCACCCTGTATCGTTACAAGGGATGGACGGGAACCATTAAATCCCTGGAAGTAACGCCGGAATGGATTTCAAAACACGATATCAAGGCCAACTTTAAAGAGGTCATTCCCGTTGTTCTCGTCCTAGAACTCGCGGCTATCGAATCCATCTGCGACCTGCAAGGACTGAAGGTTCCGGCCTATAAACCGGAGCCCTTGTATGATCCGTATTTTGTCGCCTCTATCGTGGGCGCTTTGGACGTCAAAAATGACGGCACATTTCCCAAAGAGGTCACCCAATTTACCGACGAAAATCGCCTGGAGATTTGGCAGCGTGCCTATGAGGATACCTTCTACAATCAATTCCTCTCGGCGTATCGGCAGTGCGCTATCGAGGCGAAGCCAAAATACAAGCTTCCGAATTACCAAGTCTTTTGTTGCATTGACGATCGGGAGGAGTCGTTCCGCCGCCATCTGGAGCAAATAGACCCCGGCGCCGAGACCCTTAGCGCAGCAGGGCATTTCGCTCTTGACATGAGATTTAAGGCTGCGCCAGAGAAGCATTACCGCAAGATGTGTCCCCATCCTTTGGTAACGCCATCGGTGCAAATCTACGAAAAAGCAGTGAAGTTTGAGGATGCGATGCCCAAAAAACTTCAGTTCTACGGGGAAGTGCAGTGGGCAATTACACAAGCCTCCAAGACCCTTTTCGGGAGCTTCGTCCACACAATTTTCAGCGGTCTCGTTAATCTCTTGCCGTATACCCTGGACATCCTTTCGCCGAAGTACAGTTCCAAGTTACGACGTTATCTGGCAGCCCACGAACCCAAGACACAATTGGTTTACAAGAAAGAAACTCATGAGAATGAAAAAGGGTGGGATCTGGAAGGCCGTATCGCCCGCGCTACGGCGATACTTAAAGGCGCTGGATTATCGGACAACTTTTCACCCTATGTGTTCATCCTGGGTCATGGATCAAGTAGCCTCAATAACCCCCATGAAGCCGCCCACGATTGTGGGGCTTGTGCGGGGGGACGCGGCGCGCCCAACGGGCGTCTTTTTGCAACCATCTGCAATGAACCTGAAGTTCGCACGGGGCTGGCAAAAAACGGCGTAATCATCCCGGATTCAACTTTTTTCATCGGCGGATATCATAACACCTGCAGCGATGAGGTACTTCTTTTCGATCTTCCCGACCCCATAGAACCGCGTCTGCAAAAGTACATAGATTCGATTCGCCGTGCGGCGGCGTTGGATGCAAAAGAGCGATGCAGACGCTTTGATGAGGTCAAGACATATCTGTCGGAAAAGGCGTTTGCCGATTACGCCCACGGCCGAGCGATGGATCTTACCCAGCCGCGTCCTGAGTACGGACACTGCACCAATGCAATTGCCATCGTGGGTCCGAGGTATCTGACACGAAACATTTTCTTAGACAGACGCTCATTTTTGATTTCTTACAATTATGAGGTAGACCCTGCTGGGAAGTCACTGAGAAACATCCTCGGCGCGGTTGGACCGGTATGTGCCGGAATTAACCTTGAGTACTATTTTAGCTTTATTGACAACGAGCATTATGGCTGCGGCACCAAACTGCCCCACAACATCACCTCTCTTGTAGGGGTAATGAACGGTCATTTCAGCGACTTGCAGTTGGGATTACCGTGGCAGATGGTCGAGGTCCATGAACCTACCCGATTGATTCTGCTCATTTGCTGTAAGGTCGAGACGATGGAAACCATCCTTGGCGAGGCCTTTGGTTACACCAACCAACCCGGACACTTTCAGTGTCTGGTGAAGCACAATTGGATTACCCTTGCGATTCATGATCAAGATCAGGAAAAGCTATTTTTTTGGAAGGGCGGGATGGAAGGCCGGTTTGTACCATTCGAAGAAACCGTGTATGTTCCCGAATACAAGGGCGACGATCCGCGGTTTTTCCTCGAACAGGATCATCTTTTGTTTGGCAAAATTACCTAGGAGTATCCGGTGGAACACTCTTTAATTACCTATCTTGTTTATTACTTTGTATTGTTCCCAATTGCCAAGATACTTTTTGTGAACATCCAGTATTTTACCAGCAAACAGGAACCTGGTGAGTACATGGTTCGCAAACTGGTACAATGGGGAAACACTAGTGATTTTATTCACGTCGCGATTGCCTTGTATTTCCTGGGATTTGGTGCGGTTACGGTGCAGATCGAAAACTTCTGCTTCCTTGGCTGGCCATTCATCGTGCATTGGGACCTCCTTACGTTTGT
>JACVXV010000264.1 GCA_015661205.1 Candidatus Brocadiaceae bacterium | reverse complement strand
CAAAAACAAATATTTCGCCTACGGTATTCGTCGGACCGCTCTTTAATTCTTCAATAAACGTATCAAAATTCTCAACATCTTCCCTGCCAAACTTATGCACCAGCGAACACAATAATCGTGGCAGTGTGTTTCTCAATTGTTCCATTAAATCCTTACCGCTTGTGGTCCGCACCATGCTTTCGCCTGCATCGTTAAACACCCGCTCAATCTGTTTGTCCAGCTCGTCACGGTCGGTGATAATCACCACACGGGCATTGGGGTTGTTCTCCAGAATCCATTTTGCCAGCCACACCATTACCAGGCTTTTGCCGCTGCCCTGCGTGTGCCAGATGATGCCGCCCTCTCGCCTTCTCACGTGCTCCTGCGCGACCTTGACGCCGAAATACTGGTGCGTACGGCAGAGCTTTTTCACGCCGCCGTCAAACAGGGTGAAGTTGTAAATAATTTCTAAAAACCGTTCTTTATCACAAAGTTTTAAGAGGTATTTATCCAATACATTTTCTTCGCCGCCTTCTTCCTTCCATTTCAGAAAGTATTTTTCTGGCGTGCCAATAGTGCCATACCGCAGACCTTCGGTATCATTTCCGGCAAACACAAATTGAATGGTTGAGAAGAAGGATTGAATAAACTCTTTTTGCTGGTTTACGATACTCTGCCTTATGCCGTCTCCGATGGAAACCATGCTACGCTTTAATTCCAGCACACCCAATGCAATGCCGTTTACATACAGCACAATGTCAGGCCTCTTATCATGGTTGCCCTGCACGGTTACTTCCTCTGCAATGGCAAATTGATTTTTCAGCGGATGCTTCCAGTCAATCAGCGCCACGGTTTCGTAATTCTCTCCAACATCGACTTTTACCTTTACGCCATATCGCAAAAGCCCATACACATTTTTGTTGTTCGTGTATAAACTTTCGTTGTAGTTGTTGGCAGTGATGCGCAGTTTGTTCAGGGCCTTATTGATCAGTATTTCGCTGTATCCCTTTTCACTCAGGTATTCTCTTACGATGTCTTCTTCAATATTGCTGTTGCCAGGGCGGTCTTCCCAATTGCCGAGGTAGGTATATTTGAGGACATTATTAAACAGCTTAACCACACGGTTTTGGGTTTTTCGTTCGATTTGTCCGACGGCGGATGGCTGCATAATGCAGATTACCCCTCTGTTATTTGATGTTATTTGAACAACTGCAAATAGGTAGCAAACACATACATCTTACCCCGCTTGCCGCCGGTGATTTCTTTCAGTATCCCGAACTGTTCCAAATCGGCAATCAGTTTGTAAGCCGACGCTGGTGATATTCCCGCCGCCTCTCCCACCCTGGCGGCATCAATCATCGGACGTTGATACAAGTAATGGAGAATCTTCTGTGCATTTGCCGTTCTGCTGCCCAGCGACTGTATCTTGCTATCCACCTGCTTTTGCAGCTTGAGGGTGTTGTCAAAAGTGGCAATGCTGCTTTTCGCGGTTTCGATAATTCCCACCAGAAAAAACTTGAACCATTGCAGCAGGTCGTTCTTCTCTCTCACCCGCATCAGGTTATCATAATAATGCGTGCGGTTACGCTCGAAGAAATCCGAC
The DNA here is from genome assembly GCA_015661205.1 of Candidatus Brocadiaceae bacterium. GTDB lineage: Bacteria > Planctomycetota > Brocadiia > Brocadiales > Brocadiaceae > JACVXV01. Next base: position 1,541 of record JACVXV010000264.1, on the reverse strand, counting down.
AGGTACAACACGGGCTGCTTCAATATTCCCTTGCTGACCAGATACAAGGTAATCAGCAACCGCCCTACGCGGCCATTACCGTCCAGGAACGGGTGGATGGTTTCAAACTGGTAATGCACCATGGCAATTTTTAATAGCTCTGGAAAATACTGGGTATCGTTATGCACAAACTGCTCAATATCGCCCATTAACTCCCCGATGGAGGTATGCACCGGCGGCACAAAAACCGCATCGCTGATGGTTGCCCCGCCAATCCAGTTTTGGCTGCGCCGGAATTCACCCGGCTGTTTGTGCTTGCCGCGCACGCCTCGCAGCAAGGTCTTGTGGGTTGCCCGTATCAATCTCGAGGAAAAGGGGAGTGTCTGCAACTTCGCAATCGCCTCATTCATGGCCGCCACATAGTTTTGCACCTCTTCCCAGTCGTCCCTTTTGTCCGGGGCAACGTCCTCCCTCTCCAGAAGGGCCTCCTCCATGTTCGTCTGCGTGCCTTCGATCTTGCTGGATTGAGTGGCCTCCTTCAGTACATGCATACTGATGAACAGGTCAATGTTGGGGATATAGTCCGAATACATATCCAGCCTGCCCAATTCCCGGTCCGCCTGCCCAAGCAACTGAATCAACTCCATGTTGTCCAGCACCCAGGCACGGTTGATTGGATTAGGCTGAAAGCTCTTGTACTGCCCTTGCTGAACATAGCGACCAGACTTGAAGTTTTTCATCAAAGCTGCCTCACCTTAAAATTAAAATAACCACGGCTGTTGTTTTAGATTATACATAATAACTAAAATAGCGCAACGTGTTATTTTAGTTTCCCGTGCGGAAATCTCATACCAACCTCGTTTTCCCGGTGAGCAGTTCCTGCATCATCCCCTGCTTAATCATCCTGTATTTATCCAGCTTTTGCTCCAAAGCTTCAATCTCCGCATCCATATCGCTGAGGATTTGGGAAATGGCGGTTTGTTCGAGAAGTGTTGGGAGGGGAATTTTTATGGATTTGATATTATTCGCATTAATGTTAATATTGGAACTACCCTGCGTAATAGATAAAAGCTGTTTCAAAACCAATTCTGTTTCGTACAAGAATCCGAAATATTCATTGATAACTTTAGCAATATCAAAAGTAAAGCGGATTATGTAAGAGCCAAAAACAGCGTTTACATCTTCATAGACAATTCCATATCGGCCAATTGCGCCACTTCTTGCAAAAAGAAAATCACCCTTCTTTATCTTGTATAGTTCGAAATCGCTTTTTGAAATGTTTAGCTTGGGCATGCCAAAGTAATTGATTCTTGGGTTCAGGAGATCGGTTATTCGGACTAAATATGCGCCGTCATTAACATATTTGTCTTTTGTATAATATCCTTGCCTATGGTTGATTGTAATATCATTTACCTTTACCATAGCCCAATCCTTAGGAATTACTCCGATTTCGGTCTGCTTACAACTATTTGGTTTTCCATTTAGACTACCGAACCCCGGCAGGCGTTTTTTGCCGGTGAGGAGTTGCTGCATAGCCCCTTGTTTGATGTTGCGCTTTTTGG
>JACVXV010000140.1 GCA_015661205.1 Candidatus Brocadiaceae bacterium | reverse complement strand
TTTCAAAAACCTTTAAAACCACGGAATACACTGAACACACGGAATACGGAACGCACAGACTTTGAGTTAAATCCTTGAGTCCCTCATAAAGAAATACTGAAAAAGAAAAATGACAAAAATATCCTCAAAGTTTCAACTGCAAAAATTCTTGCTTAGAGGAATAGGTAACTTTAGTAGATGGCTTTGCCACCTTCAAAGGGATGCCTAACCCAACCTCGAAACCAGAAACCCGAAACCCGAAATTTGAAACTCCCCCCCTTCTTTCCGCCAGATAATCCTTCTTGACAAAATATTGATGTTGTATATAGTAGTACAATTATCATCGAAAAAAGATAGGCGTCCTGCTTGAAATGACCGCTTTACGAGCTTTCGTTCAAGCAATTTGTTATTAATGGGTGTTCACCTCACGCCTCCTGCAAGGTTAATCAAACATGAAAAGTCTGGAAACGTTATACACCGAACTGGATTTTGTCTCCGGCGATTTGTTGCCGGCTGCCGACAATCCTTCATTGTGTCCAAAACAGCGTGACTGGCTGGAAAAGGGTGAATGGCTTGCCGCGGCTAAACGGGCAGGCGTTGAAAAAATCTTCTTTGTTGAAAATAATCCCGTTGCCGTATTTGCAGAATGCGGGACAGATGAACTATCGGAAAAAGTCAAAGTCTTTAACCGGGCATGGTGTCTTGCGCGTCCAAGATTATTGTTTCTTGCTTCTCCCGGGGAGATTACTGTTTATGACCTGGCTCAAAAGCCCGTTGCGGAAGAAAACCAGGATGAATGGAAAGACCTCAAAAACCTGGTGATCTTGCATGATATTAAAAAGGTATCTGAGGATTTAAAGCAGTTTCACAGAGACAACGTCGAATCCGGGCGTATTTTCGGTGACGAGCGTTTCGGTGATCTGAAAAACCGTGCGGACAAGGCGCTAATCAGTGACTTAAAAACAGTTCGCAGAGAACTGATAGACGCCGGACTTTCAGGCAAAAACGTCCGTTTTGCCCATGCGCTTATCGGTCGTTCTATCTTTATCCGTTACCTGGAAGATCGTGGGGTCTTAACAGAGAATTACTTCCGTAAGGTTGCCGGCAAGAATGCAGACTGGGTTGATTTGCTGGTTAATCCGCCAAAACGAGCAGGAATTGATTTTTCAGAAAAAAAGACGTTTTATCAGCGTGTTCTTACAAACAAGGAGTTCACCTATAGTCTATTCAAGGCTTTGGCTGACGACTTTAACGGCGATATGTTCCCTGATGTGGAAACAGAGGAGCAAATGGTCTCCCAAAGGCATCTGTCAAACATCCAGGGACTTCTCTATGGCGATACCGGCCGCCAGAAAAAACTTTTTTTCTACTCTTACCGGTTCGATATAATTCCATTAGACTTGATCAGTTCTATTTACGAGGAGTTTTACCACTCTTCAGCAAGTGAAGACGCAAAAAATAGTGGGGCGCGGCAGAGTGGGGCATATTACACCCCGCCCGTGCTGGCAGAATTCCTGCTCTCCCGTGTCTTGACACTCGAAACAATAAAAAACACACCCCGTATTTTGGACCCTGCATGTGGCTCCGGCATCTTCCTGGTCGAGGCATTTCGCCGTATTGTTCGTTACCAATGGCACAGGAAAGAGAGTCCCCTTACTTTGGACGAGTTAAAAACCATCCTGAAAGAACAGATTGCAGGAATTGAAGCCAATGAGGAAGCCGCGAGAATTACCGCATTCAGCCTTTGCCTTTCCCTTTTGCATTATCTTGATCCCCCGGCTATTGACCAGCATATAAAACGAGGGCATAAACTGCCAAATTTGATTGCTGGCAACGAGCATTCTCAAAATCACTATCACTGTATTTTCGTTGGCAATACCTTTGATGTGGCACGAATAGAGTCGAATCCCCTCTGGAGAGAACGTTTTGGAAATGGATGTACCGACGTAATTGTTGGAAACCCTCCCTGGGGGGCGCCGGGAAAGAAGTCCGATGCGGAGACAAAAGAGCGAGAAACGGTTGTGTTGAAGTGGTGTAAAGATAATGATAAGCCGATAGGTGATAAGGAACCTTCGCAAGCGTTTCTCTGGCGCGCACTCGATTTCCTGAAGACTGACGGAAAAGCAGGAATGCTTGTTTCGGCAGGAGTATTATTCAAGCACAGCGCTACAAGTCAGAAATTTCGTGAGTCGTGGCTGGATTGTATCAGACTGACGGAAGTTTATAACTTTACTCATGTGAGGAAATTTTTCTTTAAGGGCGCAGATGCGCCATTTTTAACCGTCTGCTTTCATAAGCAGAAGCAGGGTAAGCAGCCAGTACACTATTGGAGCGCTAAGCAGGTTCAAAATATAAATAATATCCAAGCTGTTGTGTTTTCAAAATATGACATGATTGTGTTGCGAGATAAGGCGTTGACGAATTCACAACTCTGGAAACAGTTCTGGTTTGGCCGTTTTCTTGATGAGGCATTATTGGTGAATTTATCAAGACGGGAAAGGCTTGCTACAATTGTTGATCGTGACAAGTCAGGACAAGGCTTTGTTATTGCCTCAAACGGTGAGGATGCAGAAAAATTGCAATCCTACGACAATTTAAACTTAAAAAGTTTTACCAGATACAATCAGTTACAATTTTTAAAACCACCAGAAAAAGCTTATCGTTTTGGCGTAATAGAAGTATATTCCGATCCTCGACTCCTGGTTCAGCGCGGTATCCGCGAAAAAGGAACTGAAAAAGGGCAAATAGTTGCCAGATATGAGTCTGAACCATTTTGCTTTACCAATGCAATTCATGGGATCAAACTAAAGGAACCGGAGGATTGGAAATATCAGATGCTTCTGGGTATTCTCTGGTCTTCTTTAGCTCGCTATTTCTTTTTCATGATATCGTCAAATTGGGGATTGTGGCATCATGAAATACATTTAGATGATGAGTTATTGCAGTTACCCATTGTACTTGAAAAAGAGAGCATGGCCGCCAAGCAGATTATCTTCAGCGTCAATAAACTACGCAAGTATCATCCACAGATTCAAGATATTTTTAATCCAGACGGTGTTCCTGAAAAAAAAATCAACTCAGTACGCAACAAACTGGAAGAAGAGCTTGACGAAGCAGTCTTCGAACTTTACGGCCTGAATGAAGAGCAGAAAGACTTGATAAGGGACTGTTGTGAAGTGACACTCCCATTCTTTTACAAACCGCTCGACGGCGTTGCAGCAATGCCTGCGATTGAGAACGACGATCTTTCATGGATTGAAAGGTATGTACATATCTTCTGTCGCCGATGGAACGCCTACCTGGGAAATGACGAAGAAATGCGGGCTGAAGTGCATATTGGCGCTCATGGGAATATGGCAGCCGTTGAGTTCTTCCCTGCCGAGAAGGATACTCGTTGGGACTTGAAGCCAAAAGACGATTCCTGGAACTATATACTTGAACAACTGGGCAAGTCTCTGCCGCAACCTATGGGGACTTCGCAGATACTCTTAGACGGAGTCGTCCACGTCGTCTCCAAACAAGGGATCATCATCATAAAGCACAATGAGAAACGTTTCTGGACTCGTAGCCTTGCAAGGGAGGACGCGGACGCAACGATCTGCAAGGCAATGGTAAACCCCATGGACAAAGAATCAAGGAATCGCTGATGGCAAAACACACCCTTCCCTCATTTACCGCACTGTGGCGACGCCATGAAGAACTCTACTGTGGCGTCTCCCTGGCAGCGCTTCAAGAGTTAAGCAGTAAAAAATTGACCGGCAATGAAAACAATATCTCCCTTGCGCTTTATCCCATCCTAAATGAGGTTTGCTTTCAGCTTGGTAAATCTAAAAACATTGAGGTTCCAGCCCCAAATCCGGAACGCCCCATATTCCCTGTTATTGAAAACGAACTTGATGATGAAAGCATTGGAAAACGCCCTGATTTTACTTGTAATCGTTTAAATCCATTTGCGGAATCTCCAGAAGAACATGAAATTCCATTGCATGTGGAATGCAAACTGCTTGGGTAGCCTAAACCATCAAGCCCATCCTGGAAATTTAATGAAAAGTATGTAAAGAATGGAATCAAACGCTTCGACTCAAAGACTCACGAATACGGTAAGCGCGCTTTATCAGGCATAATGATAGGCTATATCATCAGCATGGAACCAAAGACAATACTTGATGAAGTAAATCATTACCAAAAAAAAGAACTGCCGGATAATCCCTGTATCAAATTTACTTTTGAAAAAGGCCAAACTTTCCAGTCATATCAAAGGTTAAAAAGGAAAACGGTAGAGCCCAGTGCATTTACGTTGATTCATATTTGGGCGGATTTGAGGTGGGGGTATGGTGGGGAAGGGTTGCATATTAAAAGTTGACCATCGCCTTCGCAACTCCCCCGCCGCGCAACCCGACACAGCCACGTTAATCTTTGCTGAATTCGGCATTCCTGTACAATAAATAGGCCACCTACGGCGACGGCATTTATTGTAGCGCTGGCTTTCATGGTCTGCAATGGCCGTGCATGCCAAGCGGGGGATAAACCCCCGCGCTACGAATTTCCTATACGTAAATTAGGCCTTCGGTGGCCTTTGATGGTAAACAAAAATGTTTGAGGCCTTTGTGCCGCCCCTACGGGGGCTTCAAATTATACTAACAACGCTTCCCACCGCTTGCGCAGTGGGCTACGATTGTGTTGCCCCTAACGGGGCATTATGGGTACGGCACGGTAGGTCAACCGTTCCCGGTTGACATAATGCTTATTTCCTTTTCAATAGCAGTTTCAAAACTAAGCAATTAATTTTTACCATTGCTGAAAAAAACAAAAAAAGCTTGCAGTTTTCTTCGGTTATACTTTACTATTATGCTTGTAGAAAAAGGGAACTTCCGACCATCTACAAGAATACAAAATTAAGATGCAAGCGTATGCTAATTTTTACCGTGCTTTACTAATTTTATTGAGTTGAAGGGAGCTTTCGAATGGTGAAGAGAGTTGGTATCACAATGTTATTATTAGGTGCATTTTTATTTAGTTTGGGGTGCCATCACTGTAACCGTCATTGTCAAAGCGCATTACAACAACAGCATTTGGTATTGCAGTAAAGGCTCTATCAGCAGCCGTGTGGGTTTGGTTGCGGGTAACACACGTGGTATCTGTAATAAGGTAAGACAGCACCCTGTTTCCTCCTTTTTTGAGGGGGACGTTACCAGTCCCCCTTAAAAAAGGAACGATATATTATTTAGGATACTTATATACCACTCCTCACGGAGCTTTTCAGGATTTTTTCAAAAAACTAAAGTGTTACCATAATTCTTATTGAAGCAATAGGGACAAGAGGGGGTATTTCCAAACAACTATAAACTAAATACTATGCCTTTTCCTCCTCCAGCCTGATATCATAAGCCTCCAGGATCATCCCCCTCGCCTTATCCAGACTCCCCAGCGATATCTCGTAATCGACCATTGCCTTTATCTCGTTGCCTTCCGCGACGGCAAGGCTTTCCTGCGCGCGCAAGACTTCCAGGCTTGTAGACCTGCCGACGCTGAACTTTTTTTCCTCCATATCGAGCCTTTTTTGCGTCAATTCCCTGGCCTTCTTCGTGGCGGCAACCCTCTCGATGTTGGTCATCACCTGCCTGACGGCCACGCGCACCTCCACAACGATATCCAGTTCCTTCTTTTTTACGTTGATGTCCGCCTGCCGCGTCTCCAGTTTTGATTTGTTGTATTCGCTCCTCGCTGACCGGTTTCCTATCGGTATCCCCAGGCTGAGGGCAAAATACTCACTTTGGAAGCTTTCTGAAAAGGTGGAATCGTTCGCGGTCGATACCTCGTCGCCGAGTCCGGTGTAACGCATCCCTCCCGTTAAGTCCAGCGATGGAAACAATTCGTTCTTACGCCTCCTGGTCTGCATGTTGGCGTTGTCCGTCTTCAACTGGAGTTCCTGCAATTCGGGACGTTTCTCCATAGCAATCCTGATCGTGTCCTGTAGTGCCACTTTTTTTTGTTCAGATACCGGTTTGTCGGTGGGAAGGATGGTGGCGTCTGAGATAACGTTATTATCCGTAAAATGCATGATCTTTTTCAACTCGTCCTCTTTATTCTTGATTTCATTTTCGGCGGTAATGATTGCCTCCAGTCGTGAAGCCACACCCGCTTCCGCGTCAACGATTTCAACCGGGGCAAGCGTGCCGACCTCTACCTGTATCTGGTTCTTGCGCAGTAGGTCTTCCGCGCGTTCCATCGATTTTTTCGCCACCCTCAAATCCTCGATTGCCTTGACGAGGTTCCAATATGCCTCCTGAACGGAATTTGAGACCTCCAACGCCTTGCTCTTGAATTGGGACAGGGATATCTTTTTGTTGTTTCTCGCAATGTTAATAAGGCTTCTGTTGTAAAACCAGCCGGCCCCCTTCAGCAGCGGCTGGGTAATCTTTGCCTCTATGTAGTTTTGATATGAAGGATTCATTAGCCGAAAGGGGCTAGGCTCGACGTAATCTCGGAATATATTGTATCCCAGAGAAACCGTTGCGCCGGTGGGAATCATGGACTTGACTATGGCATCGGCCGTTTTTCCCTGTTCCACGAAAGGGGTAATGGACGTTGTTTGCAATCCGCCCACCAACTTGCTGTTAATGGGAACCTCCGTGTTTTCCAGGCTTCCCGATAGTTGCAGGGAGGGGTCGTACTTTGCTTTTTCGATGGTGACGTTGCTGTTTTCAATTTTCGAATTCAGTTGAGAAATCACAATGTCGAAATTATTGCGCAGGGCGTAAACAATGCTGTCCTTCAGGCTCAGGCTAAGGAGTTTCAGATTTGCGTCCATTTCAATGGAGGTTGGCGGTGCGGAAGAAAGCGTTGATGAGGCAGGCTCTTCATCCCTACCCAAAACGTTCCCCACAAAACCCGGCGTAAGCATGGTAAGGGATAGACAAAAGCCAAACAGGTATTTTGAAAAATATTTTGCCATTGTCTGCGTTACCACTTAATGGTTAATCCCTGTGCCATCTTGATTTCGAGCGCGTGGTTTACCGTCCACGCGGTGCGATGGGTTATCACGTCAATCAGCGTGCTGGCCGATGGCATCCCGGTACCGCTCTTCTTTACGCCGCCAAAGGGCAAATGCACCTCGGCGCCAATCGTTGGGAGATTTACATAGCCCAGGCCATATTCACAATCGTCCCGGATGGCCTTTGCCTTCCTGAAATCCTCGGTAATTACCGCGCAGGCAAGGCCGTAATCGGTATCGTTGTACACCTTGACGGTCTCCTCAATGTTTTTAACCGGGATAATTGCCACGTGGGGGCCGAACACCTCTTCGTGCAGTACGCGGCTCGTGGGATTGTTGTTCATCCGATAGACAAAGGGTGACATGAAATACCCCTTCTTATACTTCTCATCCGTGAGCCGTCCACCATCCACCAGTACGTCGGCGCCCTCTTTCCGTGCAAGTTCATTATACCGGGCGATCTTTTCCGTTGCTGCCTGATTAATCACGGGACCCATAAAAACGTCTTCATCCAAAGGATTGCCAATCTTGATCCTTTTGGTTATTTCAACAAATCTTCTCTCGAATTCGCGCAACACCTTTTCATGCACAATCAACCGGCTGGCGGAGGTGCATCGCTGCCCCGACGTCTTGTAGGCGCTAATGATAGCGGCATTTACGGCAATCTCCAGGTTGGCGTCGTCGAGCACAATCAGGGCGTTTTTCCCGCCCATCTCACAGGCGCACATCTTGTTGTGATGCCCCGCAACCACCCGCTTTATTTCCGATCCTACGTCGTTAGAGCCGACGAACAGCACCACCTGGGTATCGGGGTGTTTTACCAGCAAATCCCCACAACTACCGTGTACTATGTTAATAACGCCCGGCGGAATCCCCGCCTTGTGTGCGTATTCAGCGATCTTGTTTGCGGTACACGCCGTTTCGCGGGAAGGCTTAAGCACCACCGTGTTGCCCTCTGCTATTGATGGGCATAAGAGCCAGAGGGGGATGGCGAAGGGAAAGTTCCATGGGGTAATCGCGGCGACGACACCTTTTGGCTTCCTGCGCAGAAAGGCGTCTTTTTCCGGGATTTCCGAATCAATCACGTCGCCATGCGGCATCCTGACGGTGCCACATACGTATTGCACCATGTGTATCCCTTCCGTCACGTCCGCGCGCCCCTCCATGATCCCCTTTCCGCATTCCATGGTTACCAGGCGGGAGATTTCCTCTTTGTCTTTTTTCAGCAATTGGGCAAACTCGTCCAAATACTCGCCGCGTTTAATGCGTGACAAGCGCCGCCAGCCGTCGTAAGCCCCTTGTGCGGCGCTGACGGCGTCATTTACGTCCTTTTCTGAAGAAAGGGGAAAGGTACCCAGTAATTCGTCAAAATTTGCAGGATTTCTGCTTTCAAAACGACCGCCTGAGTTTCCGTTAACAAACGCCCCGTTGATGTAGTTTTTGCCGTCCATAATCTTACCCTCCATCGGTTTGATAAATTTGCAAAGGAATACCGTCATATATATCACAGAGTACGCTGGGCTGCAACGAAATTAACGGGTTGTACGTTTCTGGTTTTGGGTTTTGAGTTTTGGGTTTCGGGTTTCGAGTTTTGGGCTTCAAGTTGTACAGGTATAGTTTTCCATGGGAAAGGGTGGGGAATGCTGGAGGATACATGTGTTGCGGTTGATAGGCAGCAGAAACAGCAGGCAGGATTCCTGCGCTACCTGCGGGCGTAGCGCCGGCTACCAGACCATAGGTGTTAAGTTAACCCAAGTTCGATAAGTAAAAACCGCATTTCACGCAATATCAATAGGTAAAGAATGCAGCCTGAAAGGAATATTTCTTAAGCAGATTCGTTCGAGAATAAAAAAGGTCATGTTGCTTTGATTCTCAGTGAAATGAATTCCTCTCTTAAGTAGGCTGGCGTTGAGTCTGAAGCCGTGCGGCAGACTGTCAATGAACCTGCCTTTTCTAAAAAAACGGTTGGGTCTTGCAGGCATATCCGGACACCGGAAATAAAAAATATTATAAAAACACTTGCAATATTTTTTGTTTTTGATATACTTGTTGTAGATAGTAGAAAAGTGATTACCTGTCATCTCGATTCATGTCGTGAAATGTCAAGTCATATCATCTATCATCTCGTTGTGCAAAATTATCAAATTGATGTAAAATTGTAATTTTTGTCATAATGTTGAAAAAAGCGTAACAGTTTAGCTTTTTGAAGAGCTTTCAATACTAAGCTATATTCTGTTGATGGATTGCTTTGTTTCGGTGTTTTTTGTCTTTTCTGAGCAATATGTTAGCAGATGTTGATGGTTTTTCAAAAAGCTATTTTGTTGTAGAAAACTTGTTCTTTTAAAATTTAAGAAGTCAAATGCGTGCGAGTTGTACAGTTGATTTTAATCAGTATAAATGAGTAAAAAAGTAGAATAGCTAAGTGG